>VHDF01000001.1 GCA_016871495.1 Verrucomicrobiota bacterium
CCCATTTGGTGGCCCAGCGCATCTTCTCGACTTCCTCCTCGATGCTGGACGCGACGGCGCTGTTGCCGATGTTGGCGTTGATCTTCACGAGGAAGTTGCGCCCGATGATCATCGGCTCGGACTCGGGATGGTTGATGTTGTTCGGGATGATGGCGCGGCCGGCGGCGACTTCGGCGCGGACGAATTCGGGGGTGATCTCGACGGGGATGCGTTGGGGGAAGCGGCGGAAGATGCTTGGGAGATAGGAGTTGGAAGTTGGGAGTTGGGATGAGCCGATATGCTGCTTGTCCAAATCGTTTCGAACGATGTCGCGAGACAAATCTCCTATCTTCGATCTGCCATCTGCCATCTGCGTTCTTCCCATGTTCTCGCGTATGGCAATGAATTCCATCTCGGGTGTGATGATGCCCGCGCGGGCGTAGGCGAGTTGCGTGACGACCTTCCCGGATAGGGCGCGGAGGGGGCGGCGTGGTTGCGAAGGCATGCCGGGGAACTCCAGGAGACGGTTCTTCTCGGCTTTGCTCGCGTATTCGGCGTGTTGGCCGGAGAGGTAGCCGTTGTCCTGCGGCTTCACTTCGCGACCGTCAATCTCCTCCACGTCGCCGCGGGCGAGGATCCATTCGCGGCGCAACGCGGGAAGCCCTTGCTCTACGCTGCCGGTAAACGCGGGGTCGCCCCAGGGCCCGGAGCAATCATAGACGCGGACGGACTCGTTCTGGTGCAAGGTTCCGCTCATGCTCTTGGTGGGGGCGAGGGCGATCTCGCGCATGGGCACGCGTACACCGGGATGGAGGGTGCCGGAGGCGTAGATCCTGCGGCTGTTGGGCAAAGGCTCGGAACTGTGCGGCTGGATGAATGATTTGTCGGCAATCATAAAAATAGTGGCGGGAAAGGAGGGAATCTCCCTTCGCCGGCATGATCCGGATCAGGTTCAACCTTTGAACGACGGCTCAAAGGCAATGGAGTGAGGCAAGCGTGCTTCGCGCGGGCGCCCGCCGATTTCCAAGCCATTCAGTCGTGGTTCAAGGTCATGCGGGTCGGCGACGCTCGCGCGCCACCCTCTCAGCCTGGACTCGATGGTCGATTGAACCAGAGTCCGACAGGCTCCCCGGTGATGTAACAAGGGTAAGTTTGGCCCGGGTGGAGGTCAAGGTTGGTTGAACCTCCCGACTCACTTGATGCTGAAGTTACTCATCATCAAGTGAGTCGGGAGGTCTAACCGGATCATTCATACTGAGCTTGAATCCTCGACCGTTTGCCTCGTGAGGGCACGCGGCCTAAAATCGCGCCTGCCTCTGTGTTTGCAGGCCCGGTGTCCTCATCGGGCGTCCCGTGCATGAAATAGGCAGGTTAAAGCCCCAAAGCCACGGAATAGGGGCGATGACATCCGAGAGAGGACCACGAATATTCTTGGTTCTGGACACGACCTCTCCGCTTTACCCTGAGCGGGTGGAGCGTAGATTGAGCCGGATGCCGAATCGTTCAATCGCCTCCTTTCCATCGGTGCTTTCCCGACCTCCCAAGCGGCCTGGGGCGCTTGCTTCTCGAACCGCAGCGCTTTGGCTCGCCCTCCTCGTGTCCTCCTGCCAGCCTCCTCCCTCGCCGAAGCCCACCCAATCCATGAGTTCGATTCCTCCAGCCTCGCATCCCAGCCGACGTCCCAATCAACTTTCTCAAGAGAAGTCGCCCTACCTGCTGCAACACCAATTCAACCCGGTGGATTGGCTGCCATGGAGCTCCGAAGCCTTCCGCCTCGCCCGGGAATCAGGGAAGCCCCTCTTTCTCAGCATCGGTTATTCCACCTGCCACTGGTGCCACGTGATGGAACGGGAGACATTTGAAAACAAATCGATCGCCTCCTTTCTCAACGCGCATTTCATCTCGATCAAGGTGGATCGTGAAGAAAGGCCGGACGTGGACAAAATCTACATGACCTACGTTCAATCGACGCAGGGAGGCGGCGGCTGGCCTTTGAATGTTTTTCTGACTCCAGATCTCAAGCCGTTCTATGGCGGCACCTACTTCCCGCCCGAGGCCAAGCTGGGCCGGCCCGGGTTTCGGCAGTTGCTCGAACACATTCACGAAATCTGGACCGAGCGAAAGGCGGACGTTTTCGCTTCCGCGTCGCAAACGCACGCTCAACTCCAGAAATTCACCGCGAGGGAGCCGGAGGCTGGTCGTGTTCTGACGTTGCGCGAACTCGATCACGCCTTCGCCAAGTTCAAGGATGAATACGACGAAAAGCACGGAGGGTTCGGGAATGCCCCGAAGTTTCCACGACCGAGCCAGCCCGCTTTTATGCTCAGGCAGGCAGTGCGGCGCCAAGATGACCGTGCTCTCCGCATGGTGTTGCACACCTGTGAACGAATGGCGGCCGGAGGGCTGCACGACCAACTCGGCGGCGGATTTTCCCGCTACTCCGTCGATCGGAAATGGCTCGTCCCGCACTTCGAAAAGATGCTCTATGACAACGCCCAACTCGCCGGCCTCTACCTCGACGCCTACCGCGTTTCGGGCCACCCGGGTCACGCGCAAACGGTTCGCCGGCTGCTTGAATACATTCGCCGGGACATGACGCATCCGGAGGGCGGGTTCTACTCCGCGGAAGACGCCGACAGCGAAGGCAAGGAAGGCAAATTCTATTGCTGGACGCTCGATGAGATCCGGACTTTGCTCGCCCCGGAGGAAGCCGCCCTCGCCATCCGCTACTATGGCATCACCGCCGAAGGCAATTTTCACGATCATAGCGATCCCCAGGCGCTGGCGGGCCAAAACGTTCTTCACGTCGCGGACGCCCGGCTCTCCCCGGGCGAGGAACCCTTGCTCCAATCCGTCCAAGCCAAGCTCTTCTCGGCGCGCGCCAAGCGCGTTCGCCCGCATCGGGACGACAAGATCCTTTCTTCCTGGAACGGGTTGATGCTGGGAGCATGCGCCCGCGCCTACGCGATACTGGAGGAACCCGCCTATCTCGAAATGGCCCGCCGCAACCTGCGCTTTTTGCAACGCCGCCTTTGGGATCCGGATACAAAAACACTCTACCACCGCTGGCGCGAGGGGCACCGGGACGACGTTCAATTGCTCGACGCCTACGCCTTCCTCGCTTCCGGAGTCCTGGACTATTATCAAGCCACGCTGGAACCTTCGGCGCTGAGCTTCTGCGTCGAGTTGTGCGAGTCGATGTTGAAAGGATTTTTCGACGCGGCGAATGGCGGTTTTTGGCAAAGCGCCGGCCAGGCTTCCGATCTGATTCTCCGGCTCAAGGAGGACTACGACGGTGCCGAGCCGTCGGGAAACTCGGTGGCCACCGGGGTCTTGCTTCGGCTGGCCACCATCACGGAACGGCCGGATTTTCGCGAGGCCGCGGAGAAGACGCTGCGTCTGTTCGCCGACCGCCTGCAGGAACTGCCCCAGGCGGTGCCTCACCTCCTCCTCGCGCTCGATTTTTGGATCGATGTACCCCGCCGGGTGGTCGTCACCGGAAACCCCGCCGAACCGGGCACCGCGCAGCTCTTGCGGAACATCCTTCAGGTTTACCAGCCCGGCATGGTCGTGCTGGGAACCACGGGTGCCGTTGAACCCTTCGCCAAGACCCTGCCCCTGGCCGGAGCCCCGCTCGCCTATGTCTGCACCGGCCAAACCTGCCAGGCGCCGACCCGGGATCCGGCCGCGCTCCGCTCACTCCTGATCGACAGCCCCACCGGGGGCGCGAACCGCTTGAAACCTCGGGATTAACCGCGCATCCCTTCTTGGTCCCCGCCCCCCCCCTCAGGGCTCGTGACGATTTCGCTTGCGACCTCGCGGAACAATTGATGCACATATTTCTGTCATTACAGAAATGACAAGCACGAAAGGCATCTTATGAATCCTGAGAATCCAACCGTCGCGGCGGGCGACTACGTCGTTCATACCTACCTCGCCTACCTCCTCATCAGCGTCGCCCTCACGGTCTGGGTGGCGCGCATGATCCATAAGAACGGACGCATTTTTCTCGTGGACAGCTTCCTCGGGAATGAGCCCCTGGCCGATTCCGTCAATCACTTGCTCGTCGTCGGCTTCTCCTTGATCAACGTGGGCTTCGTCACCCTGGCGCTGAAATCGAATGACCCGGTGGATACCACCCGCGTTGCCGTCGAAGCGCTGAGCCTGAAGGTGGGGCGCGTCTTGTTGGTCCTCGGCGCGATGCACTTCTTCAACCTCTACGTCTTCTCGAGGATGCGAAAGCGCGCCCTGCTGAACAAGACACCTCCGCCACTTCCCACCACTCTGGGCGCCAAAATGAACCCGGTCTGAGTCCAATCCGTGCTTGCCTGTTTTGACGCTCACACCTGAAACTCAGGCGTCCCAAGCAAACTTGTCCGCCGCCATCGCTTTGCTGCCCTATGAATCCTAAACCCCACCCTGCCACACCCGATCGGCGCGCCTTTCTCAAAGCTTCCGCCCTCGGCGCCCTCTCCACAGCCCTGCTTCCATCCTCCGCCAGCGCCCAGGCCGCTCGCGACTGGACCGGTGTCATTCCAATGCGCTATCCGGATCCGGATCTGGTTTCGCTTGATCCGCGTTTCGACAAATACAAATTAGGCAACACGCCAGTCCAGCGGTTGTACCATGACCCAAACATGCTCTGGGCCGAAGGACCCGCCTGGAATGGAGTGGGCCGCTACCTGCTCTGGAGCGACATCCCCAACGACGTGCAATTGCGCTGGATCGAGGACGACGGACGCGTCACCACCTTCCGCAGTCCCGCCGGCAACAGCAACGGCAACACCTTCGACTTTGAAGGACGCCAAATCAGTTGCGAACACGGCAACCGCCGGGTCGTCCGCTACGAATACAACGGTCGCGTGACGGTCCTGGCGGACCGCTTCAACGGCAAGCCGTTCAACGCCCCGAACGACGCCATCGTGCATCCCGACGGCGGCATCTGGTTCACGGATCCGGGCTACGGCAGCATGATGAATTATGAAGGCTGGAAAGGCGCCCTCGAATTGAAGGAAGCCGTCTATCGGATCGATCCCAAGTCGGGCAAGATCGAAAAGGTCACCGACGAAATCGAAAAGCCGAATGGCCTCTGCTTTTCCCACGATTACCAGAAACTTTATGTCGCCGACACCGGAGCGCCGCGGAACATCAAGGTCTGGGACATCGCAGGCTCCACCCAACTCAAAAACGGCAAAGTCTTCGTCAACATGGCGATGCAACCCCGGTCCATCAAAGGACGAGATGGCAACTTCACGGTCGGCGGCCAGGGCGGCTCGGACGGCATTCGTTGCGACGTGGACGGCAACGTCTGGGCCTCGGCGGGATGGCACGGGGCCGGCTTCGACGGGGTCCATATCTTCGCTCCCGACGGCACGCGCATCGGCATGATTCTCCTTCCCGAAATTTGCTCCAACCTTTGCTTCGGAGGCAAAAAGCGCAACCGGCTTTTCATGACCGGCAGCTCCTCACTCTACGCCGTCTACGTGGAAACCCAGGGCGCCCATATCACTTGAGCGAACCCCTGCCTCCGCCATCTTCGTCCGCCCCGCACGCAGGTGATTCGGCGCCCCGGCGGCGGAGACCGCGCTATTCAGGGAAATACCCGAGACGATTCGAGGACAAGTACAAGGAACACCAGCCGGATCGATTCGGTGACACGGTGGCCATAGTGCTGGCCAGCGGCAAGACACCCGCTGGCACCCACCGTCCGATCATGGTCTCCGAAACGCTGGACGCGCTCCGCCCTCGTCCAGGTGAAATCTTCGTCGATGGCACGCTTGGATACGGCGGCCACGCCTTGGCCATTCTCCCGAAACTGGTGCCGGGAGGAAAACTGATCGGGATCGACGCGGACCCCATCGAGCTTCAGAAAACCGAGAGCCGATTAAGGGAACAAGCATGGAGTGAAGACCTTGCCGTCATCCGGCGCAGCAACTTTGCCGGACTTCCTCAGGTGCTGGCTGCGCTGGGCATTGAAGCGGTGGATGGACTGCTCGTGGATCTCGGCGTGTCATCAATGCAACTGGACAATCCGGCCCGGGGATTCTCCGCCAAGTTCGACGGCCCGCTCGACATGAGAATGAATCCGGCCAGAGGCTATCCCGCTTCAGCACTCCTCGCGAAGTCCTCCCCGGCCTCTCTCCAGCTTTTGTTGGAGTCGCACGCTGACGAACCGCACGCCGCCTTGCTCGCTTCCGAATTGGCTGGACGAAACTTCTCGAGCACCATGGCCTTGGCGGACGCGATCCGGACGGTTCATGTCCGAGTCTCCAAAGCGGATCAGGACGCTTCGATTCGCCGGGTATTTCAGGCACTGCGCATCGAGGTGAACGACGAGTTTTCGGCTTTGGAAACCCTGTTGCGCTTCCTGCCAGGGCTGTTGCGCCCGGGCGGTCGAGCCGCGATTTTGACCTTTCATTCGGGGGAAGACCGCCGGGTGAAGAAAGCCTTTCTTGCGGGCAAGTCCGGCGGCTGGTTCGACGACATCGCGCCAGAACCAGTCCGCCCCTCGACCGAGGAACGCCGGGACAATCCCCGTTCGACTTCGGCTAAACTTCGGTGGGCGCGGCGTTCGACTCGCCTCCCGGAGGATCCGGTTGTTTCCGTTCCCCATCCATCCCTGAAATAACCGGCACTCCGGCCAGCGTGAGGGGGCCATGGGCTCGACCGATTCATGAATCGGCTCGTGGAACGGCTTCTCCCGCTCACCGTCTGCTCACCTCAAATTTCCTTCGCCCGCGCCCGCGCCTGTCTTAACCTGCGCGCACGATGAGTCTTGAGGACCGGTTGTATCCCCTGCTCGGCCTGTACGAACGCCTTCCCGAAAGCGTTCGCCAGGGGTTGGGCTGGTGTTACCGCCGGCTCCCGGCCCGCATGCGCTGGGGACGGTCCTATCTCGATTTTCGGCGGCTGGCAGAGGAATCGGAATCCTGGAACGCGGAGGAAATCGAAGCGTACCAGATCAAACAGCTCCGGCGCACCCTGCATCACGCCATGAGCACCTGCCCCTACTATCAGAGCGCGTTCCTGCAAGCGGGCTTCAAACCCGAACATCTCCAAAATCTCCGCCAGCTTTCCATTTGTCCCACCCTCGAGAAACGCAACCTGATCGACCACCTTCCCAACCTGGTGTCGAGAGAGGTTCCAGAATCCAAACGCCTTTATATCACCACCGGAGGCTCCACCGGAGTGCCCGCCGGCTTCTATCTCGAAAAGGGTGTCAGCCGCCCCAAAGAACAGGCGTTTCTTGAAGCCATGTGGAGACGGGCGGGCTACGAGGATGGACTGAAACTCGCCGTGATCCGCGGGCACGTCACGAGTTCCGATTCCAAAGGCCGTATCGTTTCCCACGACCCAACCCGCAACTGGCTGATGCTCTCCTCCTACCATCTCATGGAGGACCGCCTGTCCGAGTACCTTGAAGCCCTCGAAACATTCCGTCCGGAAATGTTGCACGCCTATCCTTCCGCGGCCCTGCAACTGGCCGAGTTTCTTGAACGTCACGGACAATCCTGGCGCATTCCATTGCGGGCGGTGCTCTGCGGGTCGGAACGTCTGACCCTCCCTCAGAAACGCATGTTGGAGCGCGTGTTCGGCTGCCGCGTTTACCGGTGGTACGGCCATGCCGAACGCGTGGTGTTGGCCGGCGAAGGGCGAAAAAGCGAGTGGTTCCACTTTTTTCCGGCCTACGGCCTGGTCGAATTCGGCCCCCCCGACGAGGAAGGTTTGCGGGAAATCATCGGCACCTCGTTCCACAACCAGGCCATGCCTCTCATTCGATACCGAACAGGCGATCTCGCGCGACTGGCGGAGGATTCGGATTCAGTCCGGCGCGAATGGCCCTGGCCGGCCGTCGTGGAAGTGGTGGGGCGGGATCAAGAATTCCTCCTCGGCGCCCACGGGCGCAGGATCAGCCTGACGGCCTTCAATATGCACGACGACGTTTTCGACGGGCTCTATGCGGTGCAGTTCTTCCAGGAGGAGCCCGGAAAGGTGGAATTTCGCTTCGTGCCCGGCCCCCAGTTTCACCGGTCGCGCCTGGAGCGCGTCGAACAAGGCATCCGGCGCAAGCTCGGCGACGACTTTCAACTCGTGCTGCGCGAGGTCAAGGAAGTGGAGAAAACGGCGCGAGGCAAACACCGCTGGCTGGTCAGCACATTGCCGGGCGCCGGTTTACGCAGTTGACCCCAAGGGGACAAGACGGTTAATCCCACCCAGCTTTCGTGAAACAAATCGCGCAATACCAGGACGGGCGGCTCGAACTCCAGGAAGTGCCGTTGCCCGCCCTTCCTCCCGGAGGGGTGCTCGTGCGCACGACCCATTCCGTCATCAGCATCGGCACCGAGAAGATGAAGGTCGAGCAGGCTCGCATGAATCTCCTGCAAAAAGCCCGCGCCCGTCCCGATCAAGTCCGCAAGGTGCTCGACACCGCCCGCAATTTGGGATGGAAAAACGCGCTCGAAAAAGTCCGCAACCGGCTGGAGACCCCAACCCCCCTCGGCTACAGCGCAGCCGGAATCATCGAGGCGGTGGATCCACTCAACACGCGTTTTCGCGTCGGCGACCGCGTGGCTTGTGCCGGAGCGGAATGCGCCTTTCATGCCGAATGGATCGCGCTGCCCGATTTGCTGGTGGCAAAAATTCCCGACCGCGTCGAAGGCTGGCAAGCCTCCTACACCACCCTCGCGGCCATCGCCATGCAAGCTGTGCGCCAGGCCGAGCCATCCCTCGGCGACCGGTTCTTGGTCATGGGCCAGGGGCTCATCGGCTTGCTCATCACCAACCTTCTCCAGTTGGCCGGGGCGCGCGTGCTTGCCGTGGATCTTCAAGCGGCCCGCGAAAAATACGCCCGCCTCGCCGGAGCCGAACGTTTTGTCATTCCCGGCGCTCAAAATCTGCCGGATTGCGTCCGGGATTGGACCGAGGGCATGGGGGTCGATGCCGCAATCGTCTGCACCGCCACTCAAAGCAACGCCCCCATCGAGCAGTCCGCCGAAGCGCTGCGTGACCGCGGACGTCTCGTCGATGTGGGCATCACCAAGATCGAACTGCCCTGGAAGATTTTTTACGAGAAAGAGCTCGAAGTGCGTTTTTCCCGTTCCTACGGACCCGGACGCTATGATCCGTCGTATGAATGGGGCGGACACGATTACCCCGTCGGCTATGTTCGCTGGACCGAACAGCGGAATTTCGACGCGTGCCTTCATCTCATGGCGACAGGAGGCCTCAAATTGGCCGAACTGACCACGAAGCGGGCGCCGTTCGAGAATGCCCTCGAAATCTATGCCGCGCTCGGCAACCCCGGAACCGAAGACATTGGCGTGGTCCTGGAATATCGGCCCGGGAAGGCATCCCTTTCAGAGGCGAAACCGGGGGCTCCGGCGCGAAACCTGGAAACGCGAAAGGAATCGAAACTCGACTCAGCCTGTTCGGTGGTGGATGTCATCGGAGCGGGAAATTTCGCCCGCACCATGTTGCTGCCGCATCTCAAGGGCCGTGTGGAACTCGGCTGGGTGGTGAATCAAACCTCGCTCAGCGCCAACCACGTTCGGACCAAATTCGGATTCGCGTCGGCAGGCACCGATCCCGCGCAAGCTCTGAGCGCCGCGGGCCGGCGAGCGGTCTTGATCGCGACCCGTCATCATCTGCATGAACAGCATGTCGTGGCCGCGTTGACCGCTGGACGCCCCGTGTTTGTCGAAAAGCCCCTCTGCCTCACCCTGGCGGAACTGAGATCCATCGACCGGACCGTCCAGGATCGCCAAGGGCATGTCCAGGTCGGCTTCAACCGGCGCTTCGCCCCGGCCAGCCTGGAACTCCAACGCGCCCTGGCTCGTTGTCCCGGCCCGAAATCGGCAACCTTCCTCGTCAATGCCGGAAGGCTCGATCCCCAGCATTGGTACGCCCATCCGGCGGAAAGCGGCGGACGTGTTTTGGGCGAGGCCTGCCATTTCTTCGATTACCTGTGTTTTCTGCTCGGCTCGCCGGTGCGACGCGTCACCGCCCAGCCCATCGGCCCTGTCGGAGGGCGCCTGCCCTTTCCGGACAGCATCGCGGCGCAGATCGAATTTGCCGATGGATCGAGCGGCCAATTGATCTATTCGGGCGACGGAGATTCGTCCTTTCCGAAGGAGTCGCTCACCGTTTTTGCATCGGGCTTGGTGGGACGCATCGAGAATTTTCAAGAACTCACCCTCCACTCCGGACGCAAAGAGCGCCGTTTTCGCTACACATCCAAGGGCCATGCGGAGCAAATGGCCTCGTGGCTTGCCTTCCTCTCCGGGCACGCGGAGCCACCCCTGCCCTATGCGGTCGCAAGGGAGAGCATGCGACTGACCTTCGCCGCGCTGGAATCCATCCGATCCTCGGCCCCCGTCGAAATGGATCGCTTCGAGGCTTAGCATGGCCGGCGAACGGCTCTCCTGGTACTGGCACCGACTGCGCGCGATGAGCGCCGCGGAATGGAAGGGCCACGCGGCCAAAAAGTACGCTCAATGGATGGACGCATGGCGTGGAGATCCCGGCCCCTTCCCGCCCGGCCCTCGCCAACCCGGCAGTTTTCCCCAATTGCCTGACCGCGCCCGAATGCCATCCACGCTCCTGGACTCCCTCTCCCATGACTGGCCTTTGCTGGCACGAGGCCAATGGACAGCCTTCGGACATCTCCCGCTTCGGGTTTCCATTCCACCGGACTGGCACAAGGATTACAGGGTCAACGCGAGTTTCGAATCGCGGAGGCCCGCCGCCCGATTGAATCATCGCCAACTTCCGCTGGGAGCGGACATCAAGCTCATTTGGGAACTCAGCCGCTGGAGCCCGCTCGTTCGCCTGGCTCAGGCGGCCTGGGCACTCCAAGATCCCATACCGGCGGAACTCGTCCTCCGTCTGCTCGAAGACTGGCTGAGCAAAAACCCGCCCTATCGAGGCTGGAACTGGACCAGCGCCCTGGAGGCGGGCATTCGCCTGATGCAACACGCCTGGATCGAATCGCTCCTGGAACCTCTTGTTCCGAAGCACGCCAGACGGCTCGAAAACATCTCGGGACAATTCCTTCCCGCCCACCTCGCCTTTGTGTGGCGACACCGGTCCTTCGGCTCCTCCGCCAACAACCATCTGTTGGGTGAACTGGCGGGATTGATCGTCGCTCTGAGCGCGCGGCCCGGGTTGGCTTCATTCGCGAAACCCGTCGATGAGCTGCAGCTTCTGTGGGAAGCCGAGGTCCTCTCCCAGTTCGCTCCCGATGGCGGCAACCGGGAACAAGCGCTTCACTACCAACTCTTCAGCTTCGAGCTTTGCTGGCAGACCTTGCTCGCGCTGCAATCCGCGGGCCGGTCCATCCATCCCGCAGTGCTGGAACGGCTGGGTCGCGCGATCGATTTTTTCGTAACGGTCCAATCCGAATCCGAACCGTGGGATTATGGAGATTCCGACAGTGCCTGGGTTACACCCTTGGCCACCCGGGAGGAGGAGCATGTTCAGACTTGGATGCATTGGATGAACGGGGTGGAAGCGGACAATCCCGTGAAGTATTGGCTGGGCGGGCCGCCGGCGCCCAGCTCCAGCCCGGCTTGCATCACGCTGGCACCGGGACGGATCCTTTTTCCGGACTCGGGACAACTTGTCTGGATGGATGGCGGATGGATGGCGCGATGGGACTTGTCCGAGCTCGGTTACTTGTCCACGGCCGCTCACGGTCATTTGGATGCCTTGCATCTGTCGCTGTGGATCGAGTCGCGGGCCTTCGTCATCGATCCCGGGACGGGCGCCTACTACGGAGACCGGCGTTTGCGCGAGTATCTGGCCTCCTGGAGAGCTCACAACGGTCCCACTCCGGTGGCCGGAGCGGAGCCGCGCCGCCGTGGTCCGTTCTTGTGGGGCGGAAAACATGACCGTCCCGCGCTGGATCGGACGGAATCCAATGCCTCGCACGCGATTCTCCGGCTGAACCAAGGATGGGCTGAGCGCACCGTGACACGCTTGGTGGAAGGCAATGGCTGGCAGTTGGATGACAACTTTACACCGGCTCCGGGCGTGGCCGACCAGCCTTTCACCGTGTTCTGGCAATTCGCCCCGGGCTGGAAAGTCGAGGCACTCCACGAGAGGATGTTTCGTCTAACCCGTGACCATCTCGAGGTCGAAGTGGGACTCGATGCGGCATGGCAAAAGGTTGAATGGTTCCTCCCGGAACCGCCTGAAGATCTTGGTTCCTTGCCGGAGGATCTTGGCGGATTCTGTTCGCAGAAGTTTCGCGAGGTGAGAACGGGGCCGGCCCTGCGGCTGGTCGCCCGGGGCCATAATCCTTGCCTTTTCCGCACCACCTTCCTAGCCTCCCGCGCTTCATGAATCTGAGTGTTTTCGGCCTGGGTTATGTGGGGGCCGTGACGGCGGGATGCCTGGCCCGGCGCGGACACCGGGTGCTGGGTGTCGATGTCGCGCCCCAGAAAGTCGAACTCATTGCCCGGGGAGAATCACCCATCGTCGAGCCGGGTCTCGGCGAAATGATTCGAGCCGGGCACGCCTCGGGACAACTCACCGCCACCACCTCCTGCGAAGATGCAGTGCGGAACTCCGAGATTTCTATCATTTGCGTGGGCACGCCCTCAACTCCCGCGGGCGCGCTCGACCTGAGCTATGTCCGCCACGTCGCCGGCGAAATCGCGGAAGCGATCGCCCGCAAGCAAAGACCCCACACGGTCGTGTTCCGCAGCACGATGCTGCCAGGAAGCACGGCGGCGCTGGTGCGGGAATTTTTCTCCGCCGAAACCGTCGCGCCCTTCGCCCGCATCCTCTATTTTCCCGAATTCATGCGCGAGGGGACCGCAGTCGAGGACTTCGAGCATCCTTCCCTCGCGGTCCTCGGCACCGCCAGGGGAGAAACTCCGCCCGAGTCATTGGCCCAATCCCTGGCCGGTGAACGCGTCGAGGTGGTTTCCTGGAACACGGCGGAAATGGTCAAGTACGCCTGCAATGCCTTCCATGCCGCCAAGATCGCCTTCGCCAACGAGATGGGCCGGCTCGGCAAACAACTCGAGGTCGACGCGCGAAAAGTCATGGCGCTGCTTTGCCAGGACACACGCCTGAACATCTCGCCATACTACCTGCGCCCGGGAAATCCGTTCGGCGGCTCCTGCCTGCCGAAAGACGTGCGCGCCGTTTCCCACCTCGCCCGCCAAGTCGGCCTTCATCTCCCCATGGTGGAAAGCCTGCTCCCCAGCAACGAACGGCACTTGCAGAATCTGCTCGGCCAAATCGTCGAACGAGCCGGTCCAGAAATCGTGATTCTGGGTCTTTCCTTCAAGTCCCAGACGGACGACCTGCGCGAAAGTTCGATGGTCGAAGTGGCCCAGTATTTCCTGGGCCGGGGCCACCGCGTCCGCATCTATGATCCGGCGCTGAATCTTGCCAGCCTCGTCGGGAGCAACAAGCGGCTCATCGACGCGCGCATGCCTCACCTCGCCTCCCTGCTGAAACCGACGCTGGCCGAAGCGTTGGGCTCACAGGGCCTCGTCGTCGTCTCCCAACGCTGCGCGACCCTCGACGAACTCAAGAACGCCTGCACTGAAGGCCACTCCTTTCTCGATGTGAACAGCTGGCCCGAGCTTGCCTCCGTGGGCCGGCCCGTCCACGGATTCTGCTGGTGATCCGGACGACAACCTCCCAGGCCCTTGACCGCCTCCGCCAACGCCTCTCCCGCCCAACACCCGCCTTCCTCCGGTCGGCCCGGAGTGCTCATCTTGGTGGAGAATCTGCCGGTCCCGCTGGACCGCCGGGTCTGGCAGGAATCGTGCGCCCTGAGGGATGCCGGATATCAAGTCACCGTGATTTGCCCCCGCATGCGCGGGCACATGAAACCGGAGGAGGTGCTCGAGGGCATTCAAATCTACCGCCACTGGATCAGCGAGGAAGCCTCCGGATTCATGGGGTTCGCCCGAGAATACGCCAGCGCCCTGTTGGGAGAAACATGGCTGGCATGGAAGGCCTGGCTCAAACACCGCTTCAAAATCATCCACCTCTGCAATCCGCCCGATCTCCTCTTCCTGGTCGCCTGGCCCTTCAAGCTTCTTGGCGTCAAAGTCATTTATGATGTGCATGACGTCTGGCCGGAGATGTTCGAAGCCAAGTTCCAACGTCGCGGGGCCGTTTATAGCTTGGTCCGCCTGGCGGAACGTTGGACCTACGCCTGCGCTGATGTCGTTCTCGCCACCAACACCTCCGTTCAATCCATCGCCCTCCAGCGCGGCCACAAAAATGCGGACCGCGTCTTCGTCGTCCGCACGGCACCCCGCGTGGCCGCCTCCAATTATCGCGCCAGCCCTGAACTGAAAAAGGGGCGTAAATTCCTGGTCGGCTACGTCGGAGTCATGGGCAACGCGGATGGCGTGGACCTCGTTCTCCAAGCCGCCCATCACATCGTGCATGGGAAGAAACGACATGACGTTCAGTTCCTGCTCATGGGGACCGGGCCGGAGTTCGAGCGCCTCACCACGCTGCGCCGGGAGTTGCAGCTCGAAGATTGGGTGGACATGCCGGGTCGAGTGACCAATGAATTCCTGTTCTCGGCCCTGCAAACGATTGACCTCGGTGTGTCAAGCGACCCGATCAACCCGTACAACCACCATTGCACGATGAACAAGGTGTTGGAATACATGACCTTTGGAAAAGCGCAGGTCCTCTTCGATCTGAAAGAGGGTCGCGCCTCGGCCGCTGAGGCCGGCCACTACGTTTCCCCAAGCACCGGACCCGCTCTGGCCCACGGCATTTTGTCCCTTCTCGATGACCCGGTGCAGAGGAAAACCATGGGGGAAGCTGGAGCCCGTCGAATGCGCGAGGTCCTCAACTGGGACTGTTCTGTCGAACAACTGCTCGCGGCCTACGCCAAGGTCCTTGAGCCGCAAAAGACAAGAAACAGATTTGATTGAGCAAAAGATCAGGGACATTGTCTGACCCATAACCGAGCGCGTCCTTGCGCACAGAGTTCAACATGACCGAATCGACACAAACCGAATCTGTAGCCAGCAAAGCACCGGGAAAATCTTGGCGGGAGGAATTCCTGGACTGCTTGAACGCCATGCCGCAGAAGGGGCTGTTCCTGGTCATGCTTTCCCTTTGGGGGCTCCTCTTCCATTTCATGGGCAATTCCACCCTCGGTTACAAGGCTTCCCGATCCTTGTTCGTGTGGATGGATTACGCCTACGACCAAAGTGCCGACGACAGCCACGGCAAGATCATTCCCCTGGTTGTCCTGGGATTCTTATGGTGGAAGCGGAAGGAAATCCTTGATGTCACCAAAGCCCCATGGTGGCCGGGATTGATCCTCGTGGCGATCGCGCTCGCCGGACATCTTCTCGGTTACCTCATTCAGCAAACTCGAATCTCCATCCTGGCTTTCTTCCTGGGTGTTTATGGGATCGTGGGCGCGGCTTGGGGAGTCGGCGTCCTGCGAGCGGTCTTCTTCCCGTTCATCCTGTTCGCGTTTTGCTTCCCGTTGGGAACCATGGCCGAAAGCCTGACCTTTCCACTCCGGCTCATCGCCACCGAAATCACGGCCTTCGTCGCGGGGTCCATTCTGGGTATTCCGATCATCCAGGAAGGCGCCCAGATCGTGGATGCCAAACATACATTCAGCTATGAAGTCGCGGCGGCTTGCAGCGGATTGCGCAGCCTGACCGCCACACTCGCCTTGAGCACGATCTACGCCTTCGTCTATCTCCGCGTTCCCTGGAAACGGGTGCTGATGCTGTCCTCGGCCATCCCGCTGGCCGTCCTGGGCAACGTTTTTCGACTGACCTGCATCATTGTCGCGGCGGAAGCTTTCGGCCAGGAGGCGGGTAACTTCGTTCACGATAACTCCCTCCTGAGCATGCTTCCCTACGTCCCAGCGATTGGAGGACTCTTCGCTTTGGGCTGGCTCCTCGACGAAGAACGAGCGCGCAAACCTGCCAGCCCTGTTCCCCCGGAGGATCCCGAGACTCCCCTGGAACCAGCCCAGGACAGCGCCCAATCATGAAATCCTCCCCAGTCACCATTCTCATCGCCTTCGCCATCATGGTCGGGGTCACGGGATTTTTTCTCGGAGGTTTGCAATCCAGCCTCAAACTCGGGCAACCCGGCCTCAAACTGGTCGCGGAAGAGCTCTTCGACGAAAACAAGAAACTTGCCGCCACCAACGCGGTCTTCCTCCCCCCTCAAGTCGGCCAGTTTAACTCCACGCCATTGGAAGTCACCCGGATGGAACTCGACTGGCTTCCCGCGGACACCACCTACGGGCGCAAGCGCTACACGGCCCCCAACCAGTTCGTCGCCGATGTCAGCGTCGTCCTCATGGGCCGTGACCGCACCAGCATCCACAAGCCTCAATACTGCCTGACCGGCCAAGGCTTCAAAATCGAGCAAACAGAGCGCGACCGCCTCGTCATTTCCAAGCCTCAACCCTACGAACTGCCCGTCATGAAGTTGACCACCCGCAAACTGCTTCTGCACGAAGGCCAGAGAATCGAAGCGGTGGGGATTTATGTTTATTGGTTCGTCTCCGAAGACCAGCTCACCGAGGATCACCTGACCCGCATGTGGTGGATGGCCAGGGATATGGTTCAAACCGGCACCCTGAAGCGATGGGCCTACGTCACCGTCTTTTCCCTCTGCCACCCCGGCCAGGAGCGAGCCACTTATGATCGAATGAAGGCCTTCATCACGGAAGCCGTCCCCGCCTTCCAAACAACCGCCGGGATAAACTCCGCCCTGCAAGGTACTTCCAATCCGGCTCTGGCTCGGTTACCTTAGCCGCCGTTTACCGGTCCGCACGCCCGGCTTCCGAAACCCCGGGCACCATAAACCATGCTCCGCCGACAAAGACAAATTCGCACTCAGGTTCACAAGATCCTGGATGCGGGGTTGTTTACCCTGGCGTTCTGGCTCGCCCACCTCATCCGTTCCCACTGGCGCATCGAGGTTTTCGGCGGCTCGGCCGAAATCAAACCGTTCGAGGACTATGTCTGGCTGACTTTGTTCGTCTTCCCCGTCGCCCCCATCGTTCTCGAGTTTCAAGGATTCTATTCCCGCTCGCCAGCCGCACCCATGCGAACGGCCCTTTGGCAAGCCTTGCTGGCCTCGGTTTGGATGACAGGCCTGATCGTGGCCGTCTCGTTCGTCGCTCGCGAGCAACCTGCCCGGTCCGTCATCATTCTGTCCGGCATCGTCAGTTTTCTGATGCTCGCGATCCGCCTCATCGTTTTTCGGCGCCTGTTGCGCACCGGTTTCGGCCAAGCCCGCCTCGGCACCCGCCTGTTGCTGATCGGATCTCCCGAAGAAACGCAGGCCCTTCGACGCGAACTCTCCAAACAAGCTGGGAATTCCCTCGAAATCGCCGGCGAAATGCCGCTCGAGGGCACCGCGGCCGGCAACTTGGTGGAACGTATCCATGACCTCTCTCCAAGCGCCGTCGTCATCGCCGCGCGCCATACCTACTTCGAAACGATTGAACGGGCGATCCACGCCTGCGAACTCGAAGGCGTGGAAGTCTGGCTCATGGCCGACCTCTTCAAAACACAGCTCAGCCAGACTTCCGTGGACGATTTCTTCGGCCGGCCCATCATGGTTTTTCGGTCAGGTCCCGAAGCCTCCTGGCAAGGCATCGCGAAACAATTCCTCGACATCTTCGGTGCTCTGGCCCTGCTCCTGATCTGCGCCCTGCCCATGGCCCTGGTGGCCTTGCTGATCAAACTGACCTCCAAAGGCCCCGTCTTCTTCCGGCAGCAACGGAGCGGATTGAATGGACTCCCTTTTACCATGCTCAAGTTCCGTTCCATGGTCACAGACGCCGAGCAACGCCAGCATGAACTCGCGGTCCTCAATGAAATGTCCGGCCCCGTCTTCAAAGTCACCCACGATCCGAGGATTACTCCCATCGGCAAATGGCTCCGCAAATACAGCATCGACGAATTTCCCCAACTCTTCAACGTTCTGCGAGGCGAGATGAGCCTCGTAGGTCCCCGGCCGCTGCCGGTGGATGAAGTGCGGCGCTTTGACGACTTGGCCCATCGCCGCCGCCTCAGCGTCAAGCCGGGCATCACCTGCCTGTGGCAAATCAGCGGCCGCAGTAACGTCACCGACTTTCGCGACTGGGTGCGGCTGGACTTGGAATACATCGACAATTGGTCGCTCTGGCTCGATTTGAAAATCCTCCTGCGCACCGTTCCCGTCGTCCTGCTCGGAACCGGCGCCAAGTGATCCATTCCGCGGCATGACTGCACCCACGCCCGCTTCCCTTTCCACCCCTTCGCGCACGCCGGAATGGACTCCCGGGCTCCGCCGCTATCTGCACCTGACCGCGATGCTTTCGGGCGCCGCGGTTCTGGTCGTCGAGATCCTGGGCGCCAAGATGCTGGCGCCCTTCGTCGGGACCTCCCATTTCGTGTGGACCGCCCAGATTGCGGTCACCCTCGTCTCGCTCGCGTTCGGTTATCAACTGGGCGGGTGGGCCGCCGATCGCACTCCGAAACTCGGGCTCTATTACACTTTTCTCGCCGCCGCCGGTCTCGCCCTCGTCCTCTGCATGCCACTCGTCGAGCCCATGGCCTACGCCTGCTTGAAGTTTCCTCTGCCCCTGGCCGCTCTGCTCTGCTCCGCAGGCTTGTTCGTGGTCCCTCTGACGTTGATGGCAACCACGGTGCCCTTTCTCATCCGGGTCATGGCCAGGTCCGTGGAGAATGTGGGAAGCCAGGCCGGGCGCCTTTCCGCCATCAGCACCCTCGGCAGCGTCGGGGGCGCGGTCATGATCGGTTATGTGCTGCTGCCACTGCTGCCGAACTCCATCACCCTGGGATTGACCGCCGCCCTGTTGGCGGTCTTGGGCTTGATCTACGCGCTGATCTGGGGCCGCGCCGGCAAGCACCTCGCGCTCCCCGTGGCCACGCTCTTCGTCTCCGCCGCCATGACCGCAATTACCTACCGGGCCGAATCTCATCCGCGTTTCAAGGGCATGAAGGAAATCGCCCGGCACAATTCCAACTTTGGCCAACTCCAGGTGCTGGAGGGACTGGACAGCGGCGATCCGCGCCGAATTTACCTCAACGATTATCTCGTCCAAAACACCTACGACCGCGAACGCAAACAAAGCACCTCGCTTTTCACGTTCATGCTCCACGGATTGGCCAAGGCTTATACCGAGAAATTGGATCGCGCGCTGTGCATCGGATTGGGCATCGGCATCGTCCCCATGCAACTGGCCCGGGAAGGGACTCAAGTGGACGTCGTCGAGATCAATCCGGACGTCATCCCACTCGCGCAACGTTACTTCGATTTCGACCCGGCCTTGATGAAGATCGCCGTGGGAGACGGGAGGCAGTATCTCAACCAGGGGGAGACTCGCTACGACGCGGTCATCCTCGACGCGTTTCTCGGGGATTCCTCACCCTCGCATCTCATGACCCGGGAGGCCTTCGCCGCCATGCGACGCCGCCTGGAACCACACGGCGTGCTCGTCATCAACTCCTTCGGCGACTTCGCCGCAGGGGCGGACTTCTTTGTCGGATCGATCGACCAAACCCTGCGGGCGGTCTTCAAGCAAGTGCGCATCCACGCCTCGGGCAATGGCAACGTGTTTTTTGTGGCCTCCGACCGGGAAAACCTCTCCATCCTTCGGACGTTCGATTTCGACGCGGTTTATGGCGGCGTGCGCCATCAGGCGCGTGATGCCTTTTCCAGCGTCCGCGAGAATCCCCTGGGCAGCGGCCGCGTCCTGACCGACGATTTCAACCCGGTCGATTTTTATGACGCCGTCAACCGCGAGAAAATGCGGCGCAACCTGGCGATCTTCGTCCGCGGACTCTGATTCCGGCCGATCTCCATTCCGCCGTGTTCAGGGCTTGGCGGCTGGCCGGCTTTGCCATCGCTGCCAGGCCAGCCCCGGACGATCCACCCGAAAAGCGACCAATCGCCGGTGCTCGACTTCCGTGACGTAAACGGTCCGGCCATCCTCGCCTCCAAAACATAAATTGCTCGGCTTGCTTCCCAGGACCCCAATCTCCTTCAGAATCTCTCCCTTCGGACTCATCTTCACCACGGTGCCTTTGCCATAGCGCGTGATGTAGAGATTCCCGTCGATGTCCGCCCTCATCCCGTCAAACCCGAAATCCTCAAATTGACGCACCAGCCGCTTGTCTTTCAAATCTCCCGCCGCGTCGCGTGTCCAGGCCCAGACATTCCGCTGAACGCTCTCGTTCACATAGAGTGTTTTCCCGTCCGGACTCATCTCGATGCCATTGCTGGTCCCAAGGTCCGCGGCCACCTTCTTGACCTTTCCTGACCGATCGAAACGCCAGATCTGACCCGTGCCCTGACCCCAGTTGGGATCACTGCCATAAAGCATGCCGTCCGGCGCCAGCGCCAAGTCATTCGGCTGATTCATGCCCTTGTCATGCGCGAAGACGGCAATCTTCCGTGTCTTCGGATCGATTCTGAGGACGTTGTGCCCGGTGTAGTCCGCCACATACATCATCCCGTCGAAACCAAACACAATCCCGTTCCCGGTGCTGCCCTCAGGCAATGTCACAAAGACTTCCGACCGCCCATCGGGCGCCGTCTTTCCGAGGGTATGCTGACGCGCAAAATTGACGGCATAGATGTGGCCATCACGATCGCAGGCTGGCCCCTCAATCCCCTCCGTAAAAACCCCTGAAGCCGTCACCGCCCAGGGTTCCCACAAAGTCGAAACGGCTTTGCCCTTCTCAAGTTGGGCGTTGGCCAGCCACGCCGGGAAAAGAATCAACCCCAGCCCCATCACGGTTCGAATCGAATGTCGCGCGGCTCTCAACACCTCCGCAGGCTTGACCAAGCTGAAACCTTGTTTCATGGCGCCCCTCTTATCGCGATCGCCTGCCCCCGCGCGAGGCTGTTTCACCCCCGGCACTGGGAGGGGGCACCGCCCCCGGCGGCAGGGACGCGGAGTTTTCATGAATAACCCTGTCTTTGGGGATTCCGTAACGTTTCAAAATCTGCGGCGTCGATGACTCCGCTTCTTTCGCGTCCAAAACCAGCCTTCGGATCGCGTCGCCCTTGGCGAATTGCATCCGGTGAAATCCGTCTTTGGACATCGTCAAGGCTTTCGCCACGTCTTGCAACCCGCCGATCTTCATCCCGTTCAGTTCATCCAGCACCAGCAATCTCATGTCTTGGTAACCCACATTGACCGGATCCGGGAGCATCCCGGTGAGAATCACCATCCCCGAACGTTCCTCGGTCGGGTCGTCATTCCGATAATAGGCCAGTCTGAAGGGCGCGCGGCGCTTCCAATCATCACCCCAACTGCGAAGGAGCGGAATGCTCAGGGGTTGGAGAATGAGCCCTCCCACAATCAAGTATTCCGGTTCGCGATCGAACAGTTGTTCCGGAAGGATTTTGGTCCGGTAATTCACCGCCGGGATCTTGTAACGCACTTCCATCGTCTTGCCGTCCCGCAATACCTGAATGGGAATCTCGTCCCCGGCCCAGCGATGGCGCGTCGCTAAACCTTCCATGTTCAAATTGCCATAATCGGGATCCCGATAATAACCGTCGCTGTCGATCTCAAATCCATCGACTTTCAAGATCACATCCCGCGGTTTCATGACCGTGCTGGAAACGGGCTGCTTCGGCACCTCGATCACCACCACGCCGCGCGGTTTGCCCTCCAACTTGAGATGGCTCAACAAATCAGGGTTTTCCGCCTGCTGCCACACGAAATCGAAGAATCCGAGTCCCCGGTAACCGCCCTCGCGGCGCGCCTTCAGCACGTGTTCAATGGTCGAGGCCGGGATGGCCCGGCAGGTGTTCCCGTTTTGAGACGAGGCCATTCCGGCAACCTTGTTGCCCAAGATAATCGCCTCACCCCAACCCACCCCCTGGGTCTCGGAGCTCAGTTCAAACTGAATCATCTGCGCCTGGCTCGTCTTGGCGTCCTCCACCACGCACTGGTTGAACTCCATTTTCCGAACTTCCAGATTGCCGTTGCGCCAGCGCAACAACTGAAATCCTTCTTTGCCAATGGGAACAGGAGACAAAAACCCAACCGGTTTCAATCCGCTCCAGAACTCTGCTTTCTCCGTGGAAACCACCGCCAGATTGGCATAGTAGTCAATCCACACCAACTCGGCGTCATACCACAATCCACGCCCGTCGCGTTGAAATCGCAGAAGGGTGCGGTCATTCAAGTCCTCGGCGGTCGTCAGCACTTCACGCGGACCAATGACAATCCCGCTCTTGGTGGTGGTGCGGACGCGGCGCGACCACGGTTGAAACAAATCGTATTGCCGCCGCGTCCCCTCGATCGTCACCAGAGAATCCTTCCAACGATCGACTGATTTCGAAGGTGAAGAGGCCGCCTCGCTCCCGGCCAACGTCAGTGCGGCCAGCCCAATGTAGGCAAGGTAAGTGTAACGCATAGGGAATCAGAACCAACCAACCGCCCGGGTTCGAGCTGCAACACGCCGCTTCGTTCTCCATTTCACCCGGACAGCCCCTGCGCCTCGGCGACAGGCTTCGAGCTTGGAACCCATGGAACCCATCATAACCGCCGATCGTCCGTGATGTTGTAAGCGCGGAGAATATCCGGATTCGCCTTCTCGACTTCCGCCCGGTTCAGACAGTCGATGGTATTATTAGGAATAGCCTCAATGACGTGAAACTCCGATTCGGCCGAGGCAAAGGCCCGAATCACATCCTCCAGCTTCTCAATGCGAATCCCATTGATCCGGTTGATCATGCTGCGCGGCTGAAGTTTCACATTGGCGTTGACCGAATGAGCCAGCACGGACGCAAGCACAATCGGCTCCTGGCGTGTGGTCTTCGGCGATTCGACTTTGCGGTAATAGAGATCGTAAACCAACTCCGCGGCCGCGGAATCCGACCAATTCCGTCCGAACGTCTTGAGATAATCCAAGCTCAAAGGGACAAACACCAAACCACCATAGACGTAATAGCGGGGCAGAACGTCGTATTGATTCCCCGTGACCTTGTCGGCGTCATACACCTTCACGGGGAGCTTCACTTCCATCGCTTTTCCGTCCCGCCAAATCCGGAGAGGCACGGACTCGCCATGCTGGCCCATCTGAAACGCCAAGGCCATGCTCACCCGGTTGTCCTGATAAAGCACCGTGCCGTCGCTCGCCACGTCAAATCCGCCCGCGTTCAGAATCACGTCCTCCTCCTTCAGCAACTCCTCGGTCGAGGGAATCGGCAGCAACCCGTCGATCCGAGCCCCCCGGTCGTCGTCCGGCAGCTTGAGGGCGCGCCGGTAAGCCGGGTTCTGGAACGGCGTGAAACGAATGCCGGCCTGCGGAAATCCGTGATACGTGCCATCCTCCACGTCCTTCAAAAAGTGATTCACCACCTGGGTGGGAATGAAAAAGCCCGTGTTCTCCAGGCCCGGCGCACCCATGAAGGCAACCCCGACGACCTTGTCGTCCTGAATCACCGGTCCGCCACTGTTGCCCGGATTGATCGCCGCATCGGTCTGCACACTGAGAAAACTGCGGTTTCCAATGTGAACATAATTCTGGAGTTCGATCCGCGACACCACGCCTCGGGTGTAGGAAATCTGTTCGCCCCCGGCCGGATAGCCATAGGTCACCACCGTCGAGCGCACCTTCGGCAACTCGCCCAGCTCCAATGGATACAGCCCGTTGAAGAATCGCTCATCCTCCACTTCCAAAATCGCGAGGTCGCAGTCGTGCCCGACAAACGAGACCTTGGCGGGATAGGGCCGCGGATCCTGATACCGCTTGAGCAAGATCTGCCGGGCCCATGCCACCACGTGGGCGTTGGTCATGATCTTCTTCCCCTTAATGAGGAAGCCGGTGCCACTCCCCCGCTGCACGGATTGAAACCGCCAGGGCGAGTCCCATTGAGGCGGCTGGGAAAAGGTGAAGACTTGAACCACCGACCGTTCAGGATCAGCCCCCCAAGTCACCGTCATCGCGCCGAAAAGGACACCGAGGGAAAGTAACGTTTTGAATGGCACGAAGCCAAAGTGGTATCGCTTCCGGAAGTGGTCAAGCCTCGATTGGCCAGGAAAAATTTCCGATGGCAGCCGCACGCATTGTCTTGCAGTATCCACAGAGTGCTATGAGCCGGTGGATCTTCACAGCCTTGGCATTCACTCTCCCGACCTACGGGTGGTTTGTCTTCGCCGAGGGCTGGATACCCCTGGCCGCCTACGTTTCCATCGCCGCCGGCGGATTTTTCGGATTCTTCCTCGCCGCTGCCCACCTCCTCGTCTACGGCACGCTGGAGTACGCCTTGGCGAAGCTCTTGACGGCAGGGCTAACCCATCCTTCTTGTTCAGGCCATCTCCGAACCTTCATTCTGGTTCTCTTGAGTTGCTCCCTCGCGGCCCTTCTCCTCTTCCCATGGTATTCGCCGCCAAGCTTGAGCGGTCCAAAGTGGTGCAACGGGGTGACGCTTTGGAAGTACTTTCCCTTTCACAAATAATGAGCCGTCCCTCGCCAAAGGGATCGACGCAAAATCTTATGAGACTTTTCGATGGAACAACCCGCGGGAGGAAGCTTCGCCTGGAGTTCCGCGCATCGCTTCGAAGTTCATCGCCCACGAGCGTCGGCTTGGGTGGATGAGAACACCGTGGAAGGTCCCGGCGCCGGCGCGGCCCCCGGGATCCGGGTGCTGGAAAAGGCCGGCGAGAAATAGCGGCATCCCCGGAAAGTGAAAGGGGTCCCACATCATCAAATGTTTTTGGAGTGACGACAGAGGTGCCCGTCCGCACGCTACGCGCCTGGCCCGCCTACTTCACGTTCAAGCCCTCCAGCCATGGACCACGCCCTGAACCGCCGCCGGCGCGGGAAACGACGCTGACGCTGGACTGGCTTGCCCGGCGGTTGAACATGGGCGCGACGGGCTACGCCGCGCCATGCCTGCGCAAGCCTGAGGAGAGATGAACCAGGACAAAATCATACGGATATGCGCGGCTGACCCCTTTTCGGAATAGAATTAGACATGGTTCTTATAGGTTCATGCTTGTCGTTAAGGCCGAAACCTCCGGACGCAAAAGACCAGGGCTTTCTGTAGTTGATAGGCATCTTCTGTTTGACGCTCCGCGATCCGGCGCACCTGCAAGTTGTCGGGGGGGCGCCGTTCACGGCGCTTCCGCTCGCGCCCATTGGCCGCGGCGATCTCCTCCCGTTCCATGGCACGCCCTGGGTAGATGCCTTCGCTCTCGACCCTTGCCCCTTGAACCGGCCATGCCCCTTTGAAGATACGCCCTGAAGCGGCGTGAACGCCGCGCAACTCACCACCACCTGTGGATGCACGGTCCGCGATCCGGTGCATCCCGATGTTGCCGGTGATGCAGGTAGGGCGCGCTCGTCCCGGCGCGCCGCCGGAGCATGATGTTTTGCATCCAGTGGGCGGCGGGCTGGGACAGGCCCGCCCTACCAACAACATAGGGATACACGGTCCGCGATCTTGAGATCAATCGCTCCCTTGACAATGCCTTGTGGGTCTGGCACTTTCAGCCCAATGCCACGACGTTCCTGAAATGTTTTCCTTAGATCGTCGATCCCTCCAGGCGCGGCGAAAGGCCGTGGCAACCGTTCCCACGAAGCGAGGTGGTTTCACCCTTATCGAGCTGCTCGTTGTCATCGCGATCATCGCCATTCTCGCAGGAATGTTGCTGCCCGCCTTGTCCAAGGCGAAGGAACAGGGCAGAAGAGCGAAATGTATTTCGAACTTGCGTCAGTTCGGCATGGCGACCTCACTCTATGCGCTCGATCACAAGTCGTTGCTCGCAACCGTCAGCCCGAGTGGCACCTTTCGACTTCCCTCGGTCATCAACGTAAAATCGGCAACCGGCCCGGACGGTCACAAATTCATCAACCTCGAGAAGATGGCTCCCTACGTGACTGGAGTCACCCTCGAACCGCTCAATGTGGGAGGCATTTGGTGGTGCCCAAGCACCAAAGTGCCCGATGCCAAAGCCGTGGCCGAACAGGGCAAAGTCTGGGGATATGTCTCAACCAGCTATTCCTATTTTGCACGCGTCGACACTTTTGCGGCAGGAACCGCGAGCAAGCCGGAGGATTTGACAGCCAACGAACTGCTCGCAGACCGACTGCTTATGGCTGATCAACTCTTCTCCTGGAATGCTGATCGACAATACTATTACAACCATGGAGCAAACGGATGGAAGGGCTCGCGCACTCTGAGTTCATTTGCTGGGATGCACCACCTCTACGGAGACGGGCGTGTGATCTGGAAGTCGTCCAAACAATTTGACCCCGCGATCACAAAGCCGGCGAACAAAAACTCCGGCTGGGTTGTGAGCTTTTCCACCGACACAAGTTTTTATTGAATTCGCTCCGGCCCCGTTGGCGAGCGTCACGCCATCAAAGCAAAGGCCCCTCATCGCCGAGGGCAGCGGCTAAAGCCTGCCTGGGCGACTCGAAATTACGCCCAGACATCCTGACCCCAAGCGGGAGATGCGGGACGGATGCAAAAGGGATGTGAGACCAAAGTGACGTGAAGCGGCTCAGTCGCAAGCCGGAGGCTAGCCAGCGATAAGCCGGTGGTTGAGGAGCGCAGCGACGATCTCACCGGTCCACCTGCTCAGCAACCGAAACCTATCCTCCGGCAAAGACCGGACGGAATCCGGCTTCGACAAGGATGCGGGCCACTTCCTGACGCTTGTCGCCCTGAATTTCGATCCGCCCTCCTTCACCGTGCCCCCGGTGCCGCAGGCTTTTTGCATGGTCTTCGCAAGCGACTCTTTCTCAGGCAACCCGATACCGGTGAATCCGCTGACGACCGTCACCGTCTTGCCCCCTCGATGCGCCGTCTGACGAATGATGTCCACCCGTCCGCGGTTCTTCTGAGGTCTGGGACCTTCTTCCGCCGACCGTCTCCCAGCCTCGGCCGGCGATGTTTCACCTCCGGAAGGCAGACCCTCGTGACGGAGAGCCGCGAAAGGGTTGGGGACGAAGGACTGGCCGCCGTCGATATGAAGACGTTTGTTCCTGCTCATCGATTGAAATTCACAACTGATGCTCAATACCCCTTCAACTCGAAATGATTCTCGAGGTTGCCCGCGTTCACACAACCATTGTCGTCACCTGACCCAGCGAACCGAAATCCGCCAAGACTCGGCAGCCAGGCTCGATCGCGACCGGAACGACCGCGGTTCCCGTCGTCACGATGTCCCCCGAGCGCAATCCCGGACCGTAAACGCGGAGTTCGTTCGCGATCCAGTGCATGGCCCGCCTCGGATCCTCCAAAACATTGGCCCCCTTCCCTTCTCGCATGGGAACCCCATTGATCAGCACCCGGACCACGTGGGTGGCAAGATCGAGATGGCGCCAATCGCGCACCGGTTCGCCCAGCACGAACTGGAAGGCGCACGCGTCGTCCGCGATGAGTTGGGCATCACCCACCGCACAGAAGTCGCGAAAACGCGAATCCGGAACTTCAATGGCAGGATGCAGCGTATCAATGGCCTCCAAGACCTCATCGAACTCGTAGGGGCTTGCCTGGGACGGCAAATCACGCCGAAGACGAAAAGCGAATTCGGCTTCGGCGACGCGCATACCATTGTTTCCCAACCGAATCGAGGCACCGTCGGCCCCCACACGACCAGCCAGCAACCGTCCAGCCAGCGGCCCGTCCACTCGTAGATGCGCCTGTCCCGCCTGGCTGGTAGCAGCAATTTTCCATCCGAGCGTGGCTTGGCCGGAGACCTCGGCCAATTGACGTTGCACAGCGTAGCCCTCCGCGCGGCTCCGGGGTCGAAAAGATTCCGGAATCGCGTCGATGCGTCTTTCCTCCGTCCAAGCCTGCCAGATGCACTCCGCGGCAGCTTTAGCGGCTTGAGGGTTCATGCCTGCCTCCGATAGAGCTTTGACATGGGGTTAAACCGACCGGCGATGAAACTCGCCATTCTTCACCACCGCCAGCATCTTGCCGCGATCCAGCAACACGCCTGGATCGGCCAACGGATCGCCAGCGACCAACAACAGGTCGGCAAGGAAACCAGGTTGAATTTGCCCTAATTCTAGGGGCATTCCCATGGCAGCACCGCCGTGCTGGGTCATGCTCAGAATCGCCTCCATCGGGTTGAAATCACAGTAACGGATCAAGTGTTCGATGTCGCGCGCGTTGTCGCCATGCGGCGTCACAAAAAAACCGTAGTCACCCCCGCCCAAAATCCGAATGCCGCGCTTTTTCATTTCTTTCAGGCCACGAGCCGCCCCCTCCAGTTCCTCGCGAAATCCGAATTCCTGAACCTGCTGTTCCGTGAACCACTTCGAGCCGTGGTAGGCTGCCGTCGCGGTGAAACCAAGGTTGGGGCTCACGAAGACCCAATCCTTATTGGCCTCCAACAAGTCGAGCGCTTCCTCGTCGGCATAGTTCGCGTGGTAGATCACCTTCACCCCGTACTTCACGGCCAGCTTGACCGAACCGGCGCTTCGCGCGTGAGCGCTCATGCGCTTGCCATGTGCATGCACGACTTCAGCAGCGGCGGCAACCTCCGCCTCGCTCATCACCGTGCTCTGCGATGGGGCATGCGGTACGAACGTATCACCCGAAATGACAAGCTTGATGATGTCCACACCTTCACGAATGAGTTCGCGGGTCCGGGACCGAAAGGCCTCCGGTCCATCCAGGACCAACGCCATCGAGCTCATGTGCGGCATGTGCTGGGTGCGCATGTCGCCCAGCCCTCCGGTCACCGTCAGCCAGGGACTGGCCGCCAGGAGGCGGGGTCCAGGAATCTCTCCCTTCTGGATGGCGTTGCGGATGACCACATCCGTTCGTGGCTTCGCCGACGCCGCACTGATGCAGCTCGTGATGCCGCAGTCCAGGTAGAGCTTCGCATTCCGCACCGCAATCAGGGTGGTTTCCTCGGGAGGAATCATGCCGATCTTGGCGAGGTCATCGGCATTCTCAATGCTCAGATGCGCATGGGACTCAATCAACCCCGGCATCAATGTGGCGCCGCGACCTTCAACGAGATCCGCTTGATCGCGCGTCACGCGCGCGGGCAAGCGCGCCACCTCGGTGATACGATTTCCTTCGACCACGATTTCCCCGGGATAAGGTTGGGCCCCCGTACCATCAAGGATCTGAACTGAAGTGAATACCGTTTTGGTCATGGCTCGAGATCAAGTAACAAGGACCGAGCATATCGCAAGATTCACGCCGCGCCAAGTGCGTTGACGTCCTCATCCAGGACCCCCGTGTATCCGGATGTTGTTGGTAGGGCGGGCCTGTCCCAGCCCGCCGCCCACGGGATGCAAAACATCATGCTCCGGCGGCGCGCCGGGACGGACGCGCCCTACCTGCATCACCGACAACCTGGAGAGGCACGGCCAGTCACCGGGCGCGGGACCCAATTCTTCAACCGCCCGGCTTCAAGGCCAGGCAGTGAAAAGAGTGACGAGGAACGGGAGGATCCGAAACTTCCGAAGCATCCGCGCTCCCGCGGCGCGCCGCAGCTCCAGCGTGCCTTCATCTCAATCAAAGGTTCCGCGGCGAAGAAAGTGCACGGTGAGCCGGATGGCCTCGGGATGGCGCATGATGAAAGGATGAGTGGCGTGAACGACGCGATGGCCGGACATCCCTTCCACCTTGGTTCTTTCCACCGACACCTTGCCGTCATCGGGCCCTCGAATCATCCCACTGTTGATCCAATTGATGGATCGATCCCCGGCCAACACCCCGACTTCAAAAGTTACCGGACCCAATCGAATCGGCGTCGAGTCCCGGCCCGTCCCCAGTTCACGCCCGGCCGGACCGTTCAACGCTCCAAAAAGCCAAAGCCCTGCCAAGCGGTCCACGACCTCGCTGCCACCATTAGGGGGTCCCAACATTACCACACGTCCGAGTTCGGGAAGCTCGTGACGGCTCAGGTAGCTTCGAACCAGGATTCCCCCCAAGGAATGCGTCACGAAAGAGATCCGTCTGGCACCCTGTTTCCGGCATTCGCTCACCGCCCGGTCGACAAAGGTGTTGGCCAGCGACTCAACCGAGGCCGTCCTGGATGGGTAATCGAAGTTCAGCACCCGAAAGCCGGCTGCTTCCAACTCGCCCGCCATCTTCCGCATCGAACGACTGGTCCGGCACATGCCGTGCAACAACACCACCCATTCCGCTGCTTCCGTTCCCATCGCTAGTGTGCTCTTCATGAATTGGGTGGGCATTTGTTACGCCGATTTGGCGGTTCTGGCTAGGCGCGACGAGGGAGCATACCCGCCAGCGGTCTGTGACCGAGGAGCAACAACGCCAGAACCGCCAAAGCGGCGCAACCCTTCGGGCGGCGAGTCTTTCGGCCGTGGGCTTCGTTGCTCCTCAGTCACGTCTCTCTGCAGATAGGCTCCTTCGTCGCGCCCCGCCCACGGCCAAAATCCTTCGCCGCAAAGGCCCACCCAATTCATGAAGAGCACACTAGTTCACCGCCGCTTTGAAGGAATACAACGCTCGGACCGTGCGGATCAGCAGACCAGACTCCGACGCAACCGGAGTTGCGTAGATTTTCTCCTTGAAATCGCGAGATCCCAGCAAGCGCCAGCCCGGCTCGTTGGCCATCACGGTCACCACCCCTTGCTCGCTCGAGAAATAAACCTTCCCGTCCGCCGCCACGGGAGACGCATAGTAGGCTCCCATTCCCGGGAGCCGTTCCTCCCTCAACATCGTGCCCCCTGCCGCTTCGATCTGAGTCACAATACCCCCGTCCTTCACCATCCAGAGCACGCCTTGATCCACCAGCGGACTCGCGACATAAGGAACTCCACGCGGATGACTCCACAAGAGATCCGATGCGGGCAATTCCCCCCGGCTGACGGAGGGGCGCAACGCCAGCAATGCATTTCGAGCCGATTGAAACACGGCCGCATGTCTCTCCCATTCCTTGCGTTCGAGCCAGCCGTTTTGGTCCAGGTCCATGCGAAAGAAGCGATCCAGCACTTCCGGATTTCCGATTTCGCCCCTGGCGAGACGGCCGTCGCCATCCCGATCCCACTTTCCCACCGCGGCGGTCCAATCCTCCAGCGCGATCCGTCTGCCCGCATCGCCTCCAGGTGCCCACGAGGCCATGTAAATCCGGTCTTGGGACGGTACTGGAACGGGAATCACAATCCTCGCCAACCCAAGGGTCCACCACTGCTTCTCGCCCGTTTTCAGATCGTAGCCCGCCAACTCCAAGGCTCCTGCAACCAGCAACTCCGGCTTTCCCCCGCGTTCCCAAATCACCGGAGTCGAATAGCTCCGCACCGCGTCCGGCCTCGACGTGCGCCATCTTTCATGTCCGGTCTTCCGGTCGTAGGCCGCCAGAAAACTGTCGGTGTCATGGTCCTGCTGCACCACCACCATCCCTCCCGCAATCACGGGAGAACTGCCGGCGCCATATTCGTCCTGAAAAGGCCCCATGCGACGTTCCCAGAGCAGGCGCCCTCCGGCATCCAGCGCCACCAAACCGTAACTGCCAAACAAAACAAACACCCGCTCGCCATCCGTCGCGGGACTCGGCTGAGCCACGCCTCCCGTGGTGTGGTGAACCGTCTCCAAAGGCACTTCGGGCACCTCCCACTCCCAACGCTTGCCGCCGGTTTGACGATCGAACGAATTCACCACCAACCGGCGCCGGCTCATATCAAAACCGGTCACGACAATCTGATTCCCCATGACCAAAGGTGTCGAATGCCCTGGCGGCGAATCTGAACGCCAGCGCAAGTTGCGCGTATCGTTCAAATCGAAAGGCAACCCCTTGACCATCGTGGACGCCACGCCATGTTGAGAACGAAAAAACTGAATTCCATGGGAAGCAGCCCGGCCTTCCAACCACGCCACCACCATCGCGGCCAACATCGCCAAGACCCTCCACACCCGCATCGATGTTCGCATCTTCCTCATCGCGATCCTCCCGACGCGTCGCGACCATCATTCCCCTTGCTCTCGACGGCTTTCCCGTGAGCCTCTTGTGGTAACGAGAGGGAGGCGGTCGGTGATGCATCGGACAAGGGTTGCGAAACAGAACCTGCAAGTCCCGTCACCTGGGCCCAGCGCGCCGGCGCCGGAACTTGACCTCTCCTTTCGCTCCAGGTGATCAATCCCGCGCCCAGCACGATCAGCAACACCCCCGCCCAGCGAACCGCGCTCACGTGTTCACCCAGGAGAAATTTGGCGGACAGCGTCGTCAGCACAAAACCGAGCGCGGTCAACGGCCAGACCACGCTCACATCCGCCTCGGAAAGCAGATAGAGCAAGCCCAGAAAGAAAACCGTCTCCAAAGCCACACCCAGGAGAATAGAAGGATGGGTCGCCAGACGCCCGATCCAGCGTGCCAATTCCGGCATCGTCATCGCCACGGGAGGACCCGCCGCTTTGAGACCCTTGCTCAGGAAGACCACCCCGACGGCTTCAAAGAGCAGGGCCAACAACAACACCGCAACCAGTTTGCTCATGACACCAAATCCGAGTACCTCGCCAGCCGCACTTGGAATCGCTCCACCAATTCCCTCACCCGCGGGCTGGTCAACGCTTCCAACTCAAAACGAAAGTCATCGACGGACGGATGCGAGTAAAGCTCCGATTCGCCGAACTCCAGTCGCGGCAGCAGCCGGCAAAGATAATCCTCGTCCACTCGACCGTGTTGGAGCAAACCGAACACTCGCTCGGTGTAAGCGAACCTGTGCTGGCGCAACACGCGCTCCGCCCGCGCGCTCAACACACCAAACGCCGCGGCATGAAGCGCGCGACGAGAGCAGGAATTCGCTCGCGGATCCAAGACCGCACTCCCACTCAAGGGATCTCGCGTCAGCCTCATCGCCTTCACCCCCCAGCGCAAGGCCAGGCGCATCACCACCCCAAACACCACCGGATGCAAATGCATGTGCAGGTGCCCATTGACATGGTCGAAAGCCAGCCCGGCCGAGGCAAATTTGGTGAACTGCGCCTCCAACTCAGCCTCCAACTGGACCCGGAGTGAAGGGCGAAAGAAAAACTCCCACCCCGCCCGCACGGGATCCGCCCCAAACCGCCCCGTCGCATCCACCAATCCCGGCACCCGCTCGGGAGGCATCACCGGAAAACCATCGACCAAGGTCAAATGCAACCCCACCCCCAGCCGCGGACATTGCCTTGCGCATTCCACCGCCTCCTCAAACGCCTCCCCGCCGGCCATTAAACTCGCCGAAGTCAAGATCCCGCCAACATGAGCCTGCTTCACTGCCGCGTTGATCGCGGTCGACCGCCCGAAATCATCGGCGTTGACAATCAGGGTCCTGGTCATCGCCATGGCGGCGAGCTATAGGTCTCACCCCGCCGTCCCGTAACTCGGCGAAAAGGTGCCCAGGGTCGCGCGCAGCCAGGCGCGCAAAATCAGACAAGCCTTCGCCATCGAACCCACGCGCGTGGGACGAGGTCCAAACACATCGAACCGAGCCGCGTGCAACTTCCTGAACAACCGCCAATACACCGCCCCCATCAACTCAGCGGCCACCATCGACCTCCGATCGCGCTCGGGCAGCGCGGCCCTCGCGGCATTAAAAAAGTGCTCGGCCCTGGAGGCGACCGACGAAGCCACTTTCCAGTAGGATTCGCTGTAGCGGCGTTCGAAAATCTGAGCCTCGGTGACCCCAAAACTGCGCATCTCCTCCAGGGGCAGATACAGTCGTCCCCGCTCTGCGTCATTGCGCACGTCGCGCAAAATGTTGGTCAATTGCAGGGCTTTGCCCAAATGCACGGCATACTCCCGGCACCCGGGATCCGTGTAACCAAAGATCTCGATGCTCAGCAATCCCACCACCGAGGCCACCCGGTAACAATACAACTCCAACTCCTGGTAATTCTCGTAGCGGCGGATCTCCAAATCCATTTCAACCCCCTGGATCAATTCATCCAGCAACGAGTACGGTAGACGCCGATTTTGAATCACGGGAAACAGCTCCCGCAATACCGGCAAGTCCGGTTCCCGCCCACGGCAGGCGTCCGCCACCCCCTCGCGCCAACGCTCCAGCTTCCTGCGCCGGTTCGCCACCGATTCCTGATCCTCGTCGGCGATGTCATCCACCGCGCGGCAGAAGGCGTAAAGCGCCGTCATGCCCTGCCGCTGCTGCTTGGGCAGAATGACAAAGGCCAGCGCGAGATTCGAAGCGCTTTGAACCGTGATCGCCTGGCTGTGAACGGGCTCGTTCAATGCAACGGAGGCTGGGTGGTTCCGTCCTTCAAGGGGGGAAGTCCTCCGGTCTCCGCCAGCGTCGGATTCCGGGGCCGATGGTCTCGGCGCTGCCGTCTGCGCTTGCGCCGCCGCCGCGTCACGACTTCTCCCCGTTCCCCTGTATTCTCCTCCTCACCATCTTCCTCCTCGACTTCTTCCTTCCGAAGAGGGCTCTCCTCTCCAACCCTCGACCGGGAACGCCCTGACGAGGTGCGCCAGGCGCCTGAGGAGGAACTCCCGGACGGCTTCCGCAGATACTTCGCCCACAGAACCAGCACGACCCCGATTCCCAAGGCCGCCAGGATCACCCACCCCAGATCCCCCATCAGCACGCTGCCCCCGCGGGAGCCCGTGGCTCGGGCCGACGGAATGACATCCAGCGCGGCCCACACCGTCGGCGCAAGGACGGGTAACGCAGCAAGACAAAAACAACGTTTCATGAACATCACGCTTTGGTCGTCGAAGGTTCCGTGTCGCCGTCGGCTCCCGGGGAAAGATTAAGCCGCTGCATCCGATAACGCAACGCATGCCGGCTCAGCTTGAGCTGCTCGGCGGCCTTCGAGAGATTGAAATGAAATTGATTCAGGGTCGCCAGGATCAAGTCCCGCTCGAACTGCATCACGGAGTCGTCCAGCGAACCCAAGGGAACCGCTTCCGGACCTCCCGGTTTCCGCAACTTGGTCTCCAGTTCGAAGTCCGGCAGACTGGTGGGCTGGATCGTCGGCGTTGACTCCAAAATCACGGCGCGCTCCATCACGTTGCGCAACTCGCGCACGTTGCCCGGCCAGTGATGGGCCATCAACTTCGTCTCCGCGTCCTTCGCGAGTCCGGTGATGGACCGGTTCATGGTGCGCGCGAACTGTTTCAAAAAATGACCCGCCAGCAGAATCACGTCCCGCCCTCGCTCCCTCAAAGCGGGCGGACGAAACTGAACAACGTTCAACCGGTGATAAAGATCCTCCCGGAACTGGTTTTCACGGATGGCTTGAATGATGTCCCGATTCGTGGCCGCAATGAGGCGCACATCGACGCGCAATTCCTGGTTCCCTCCCACCCGGGTAAAGGTCCCGTCTTCGAGAAACCGAAGGAGCTTGGCCTGCAAGGGACGGCTCATGTCCCCGATTTCATCCAGAAAAATCGTGCCCCCGTCGGCTTCCTCAACCCGCCCGGTCTTCTGCCTCAACGCCCCGGTGAATGCCCCTTTCTCGTGCCCGAACAACTCGCTTTCCAACAAGGTCTCCGGGATGGCCGCGCAGTTGATGCGTACATACTGCCCCTGCCGTCGCTGGCTCAAGGTATGCAGGGCACCCGCGATGAGTTCCTTGCCCGTGCCGCTCTCCCCGAGAATGAGCACCGTCGCTTGCGTGGGCGCCACCGTCTCGATCAATTGCCTCAGCTCCTGCACCCGCGGCGACTCGCCGATGATCTGCTCCAGCCGATAGGGCTCGCGAATTCTGGCCCGCAAAGCCTCGTTCTCCTTCAACAACCGGTAACGGTCGGCGCACCGGCCCACCGCATGCAGCAACTCCTCGGGCGCAAACGGCTTGGCCAAATAATCAAAGGCCCCCGCCTTGATCGCTTCCACCGCCAACTTCGGCGTCGCGAACGCGGTAATCATCAACACGGGAAAATCCGGACGCCGCTTCCGCACCCGCTCCAGCAACTCGTATCCGCTCATCCCTCCCAGACGCGCGTCGGTGATCGCCATGAAGAACTCTTCATGCTCCAACACCTTCAACCCTTCCTCCGCCGATTCCACGGAACGGACGGCGTACCCCTCCGACAACATCACGCTTTCTAACGAAACACGCATGTTCTTTTCGTCATCGACGAACAGAATGGGGGGCAACACAACGCTCATTACCTCAGCTTCATCATCGTTCCCGCGGGCAAACTTAGGATGAAGGCCGTGCCCTTTCCAAGCTCGGATTCGACGGAAACCTTGCCCCCGTACAATTCCACGTTGTGCTTCACAATCGCCAGCCCCAACCCCGTCCCTTTCTCCTTCGTCGTAAAATACGGCTCAAAAATCTTCTCCCGAAATCCGGGATCAATCCCAGGCCCGTCGTCCGCAATGCGCACCTCCACCGCAAATCCCTCCGTGTAGGAGGAGGAGACGGAAACGCGGCCCCGGCCCTTCAACGCTTCCCGCGCGTTCTGCAGCAGATTCCCCAAAACCTCCCCCAAATGCGCCCGCTGCATCATCAAAGGCGGCAAATTCCGAGCCAGCGAACGGTCCACTTCCACGGTGTAACCCGCGCCGGAAGGAAACACACTCGCCACCGCCCGCTCGATTTCGACGTTCAAATCCAACCGCTCCACCCGGCCCTCGACCAGTTGCGCGTATCCCATCAACTCCGTAATGATCCGATCGGAACGCTGGACTTCCTCCCGAATGATCTCCACCTGCTGCAGCAGTTTCGGGTCCGCATCCTTCGCCACCCTCTGCAGCGTGTAGGCGGCATTGTTGATGATCCCCAGCGGATTCTTCAACTGATGGGCGATTTCCGCCGCCAACCGCCCCGCGGTCTGCAATTGGGCCTGCCGCTGCGCAAATGCGTCCGCCTCCCGCTCCACCAACCGCTCCTTGTCAAACAACACCTGCACCCCGTAACCGCACGCCGTCACCAACAACAGCAAGACCACCCTCAACACCACGGGCTCCGCAGACTCACCCATCCCCACATCCGTGGTGCCATACGGCGAAATCGACCCGATCAAGTCCGCCTCCGCGTCCCCCACCGAATTCTCCAACAACCCCGCCAGCGTGTAATAAAAGCAGGTCATCAAATTCACGACCACCTGCGGTATCCCCTCCGGAATGATCAACGCGTTCCGAATCAACAGCCCGATAAACACCCAGTAAACCAAACTCTCAAACCCTCCGGAAACCACCGTCAACCCCCCGAGGAATACACCGTCCACCATCGACATCGCAAAAACCGACCGGCGCACCCATTCGAACGGAACCTGGTCCATGCCCAAAATCAAGGCGCTGGAACCCACACAAAGGAAAAAATAGATCAGCGTAAACGAGCGAACCATCTGCAGCGCTTCCGCCCTCGGCAAGGTCAGGCCCTCGTACCAATTGGAGAAAAAAAGCAGATAGATCGAAAGCAGCAAGAACACCGCTTTCACCGGCACCAGCAGCCCCCGCTCAATGAACCGAATCCGGTCCGCCACCGCCCCGGCCGGGGGCGAGGATCGCAACCGCAGGGCCTGCCACTTCGCGAGCCTCGCCAGCAACCCGGCCCATTCCCGCTCCGCCTTGCCCGTCAAGTCCATGGCGTGGCGCGCAGCAGCTCAGCCCAACCGTTCCATAACCCTCCGCACAATGACCGCAGGTTCCGTCAACCGGCCCGCGCCTTCATAGCCGCATGAAAGCATGCCCTCATCCGGTCCGATAAACTCCACTCCTCGCGAGCGCAGCAGCGCCACATTGGATTGCGTCGCCGGATGGGCCCACATTTTGCCATTCATGGCAGGGGCCACCAGCACCGGTTTGCCGGGTTCCATCGCCAGCGCCACGCAGCCCAGCGCGTCATCCGCCAGCCCATGGGCCAGTTTCGCCAGCGTCTGCGCGGTCGCCGGCGCGATTAACAACAACGATGCCTCATCCGCCGCTCGCACGTGCGAAGGACACCACCCCTCTTCCTCGTCGTACAAATCCGTGATGACCGGATTGCGGGAAAGGGTCTTGAAGGGCAAGGGCGTCACAAATCGCTGCGCGTCACGGGTCATGACCACCCGCACTTTGAGGCCCTGCTGACGAAGCAAGCTCGTGATCTCCACCGCCTTGCAAGCCGCGATCGATCCCGTCACGGCTTGCACCACGCATTTCTCGCTCATGGTCATGTCTTTCGTTGTCGGTTCCGTCCCCCGCCCGCTCACCTCCAGGAGGTCAGCGGTCCGGACCGGAACACGCGCAGCTTCTCGGCTTCCAGAATGGCCTCCAGTCGTGCCGCGTCGCAGTCCATCGAACCGCTGACGAGAAGATAATCGAAGGTCGGCCAGCACGCGACCTCTTCTTTGGCCATGGCCAGCCTCCGTTCCACCACTTCCAACGCGTCCTCCCCCCGCGCCCGCAATCGACGCTCCAGTTCTGCCGGCTCCCCCGGAGTGAGAAACACGGTCACCAGGGCCCGCCTCAATCTCGCCTGTTCCGCGGCCCGCGCCCGCGCCTGGATCAATCGCACTCCCTGCACATCCACGCTCAACACGACGTCAAATCCAGCATCCATCCTTTCGAAAACCTCACTCGCCAGGGTGCCGTACTGGTTCCCATACACGGTGGCATGCTCGAGAAACAAACCCGCCGCCACCTTCGCCTCGAAAACCTCCGGGCTCAGAAAATGATATTCCACCCCGTCCCTTTCTCCACCCCGGGGAGCCCGTGTCGTGCACGTCACCGCCCGGCGCAAATCCGCCCGGCGCTCCAGCAACCGCTTCATCAGCGTGGTCTTGCCGCCTCCCGAAGGAGCGGAAAGGACCAGAAACACTCTGGCGAACTCATTCGACATTTTGGACCTGCTCCCGGAACTTTTCCAATTCGGTCTTCAACACCACCACCTCGCGGGCAATCGCGGCATCATTCGCCTTCGATCCGATGGTGTTGATCTCCCGGTTCATCTCCTGCGCCAGAAAATCCAGCGCGCGCCCCACGGGCTCGCCCGACTTCGCGATCGTTTCAAACTGGGCAAAGTGGCTGTCCAGGCGGGCGAGTTCCTCCGAGAGATCCGAGCGATCGGCAAAGATGACCACCTCTTTCAGCAAGCGATCGTCATCGTGCGCGGGAAGTTCAAGCCCGGCACTTCGGATGCGCTCACGCAGTTGCTCCCGATACCGCTCCAGAACCTTCGGCGCCTGTGCCCGCACCCGCGCCGCCGCCGCGCGCATCGTCTCCACCCGCCCTTTCAAATCCTCCTCTAGATGACGCCCCTCGGCTTCCCGCATGCCTACCAAGGCCGCCAACGCATCGCCCAAGGCCTCCTGCACAAGCGGGAACCAGCGCTCGATTTCCTCCGCCCCCTCCGGCGGCTGCAACACCCCGGGCACACGCAATAACTGCTCGAGCGTCACGCCTCCTTCCAATCCCAGCTCGCGCGCCAGCGCCCCAAGTTCCAACGCGTAGGCCCTGGCCAATTCCCGATTGACCCGCACCCCACCCGTCCCCCCCACGCCTTCCTGGCACACAATCTTGGCGTTCACTCGCCCCCGGGAAATCCGCGCGGCCAACTCGTCCCGCACCCGCGACTCCAGCGCGTCCAGGCCATTCGGCAAATTGATGGCGTACTCCGCCTGCTTCCGGTTGACCGCGCTCAACTCCACCGTCGCCTTGCATCCGTTCGCCGCGGCTTCGCCCCGTCCGTATCCCGTCATCGATTTCATCGGCGCCTCAGAGCTGAATCTTCGCGGCAACCTGCGCGACGTCCTTGTCACCGCGGCCCGACAAATTCACGATCACCACGGCTCGGGAATCCATGCGCGGAATCCGCTTCAGCGCCTCCGCCACCGCATGCGACGACTCAAGGGCCGGAATGATCCCCTCGATCCGCGCCAGTTTCATGAATGCCCCCAGCGCCTCCTCATCCGTCGCGTAGGAATACTCCACCCGCCCGGCATCCTTCAACCAGGCGTGTTCAGGCCCCACCGCCGCGTAATCCAAACCCGCGGACACACTGTGCGTGGATTGAATCTGTCCAAATTCGTCCTGCAAAATATACGAGCGCGTGCCTTGCAAAACCCCGAGCGACCCGCCTTGAAATCGCGCCGCGTGTTTCTCCGGCTCAATGCCTTCGCCGCCCGCCTCAACCCCGACCATGCGCACACCCGGGTCGGTCAGGAACGGATAAAACAAGCCGATGGCATTCGAACCGCCGCCCACGCAGGCCACCAGCAAGTCCGGCAGGCGCCCCTCCTTCGCGAGGATCTGGCGGCGCGCTTCATCACCAATCACACGTTGAAACGAACGCACCATCACCGGATACGGGTGCGCGCCATAGGCTGTTCCCAAAATGTAATGCGTGTGCCTCACGTGGGTCACCCAGTCGCGCATGGCTTCGTTCACCGCCTCCTTCAACGTCTGCTGCCCCGCCTTCACCGGGACAACCTCCGCCCCCAGCATCTTCATGCGGAACACATTCAACGCCTGCCGCTCGCAATCAACCGCTCCCATGTAGATCACACACTTGAGTCCAAACATGGCGGATACCGTCGCCGTCGCGACCCCGTGCTGGCCCGCTCCCGTCTCCGCAATAATCCGCGTCTTGCCCATGCGCCGCGCCAACAGGACTTGACCCATGGCGTTGTTGATCTTGTGCGCCCCCGTATGCAGCAGATCCTCGCGTTTCAAATAAACCCGCGCGCCTCCCAGTTCCCGGGTTAACCGCTCCGCCAAGTACAACGGGGTCGGACGTCCGCAAAATTCCCGGAGGTAGTAATCGAGTTCCTCCCGAAACTTCGGATCCTGCATCGCCCTCCCGTACTCCGCTTCCAACTCCTGCAGGGGATGCATCAGCGTCTCCGGCACATAGCGTCCCCCGTAAGGTCCAAAACGCCCTTGCGCGTCAGGAACGGAAACGAAGTCAGGCGGCGTCATTTGCATGCGGCCGATGCTCCCCCAAAACCCGTTCCATCGCCAATCCTTTACTTCACCCCCAAGCCCGTCCCCGAAAACCGCAGGCGCGAATCGTCCAGCCGCAGTCGATACAAGACTTGATTGTAGTCGTAGCGCGGTGTCTTCGATTGGGCTCTCGAGAAAGAGGCGGTGTAGGTGCCTTCAAAATAAATGACGCGGCCTCCCTCCCGATCCAGGAAAGAATGATGCACGGGATTGTAAAAATTATAGTCCAGATGCGAAGCCACCTTCTTCGCTTGCGTCCAAGGACCCGTCGGCTGCTCGCACTCGGAATACCAGATCTCCCCCGCTTCGCCCGAGGCCAGCATGATCCACCGATTCCGATGGGCATTCCACGCCACCGATCCCCGACCACCCTCGACTTCCTTCCCCGAGTCCACGTCCCGCAGTCGCAACCACTGCTCCTCCGGCTTGATCTTTCCCCACCGCGTCAATTCCCGCAACCGGCCCTTGTGCAACCGATCCGCGCCCGGCTTCCACGAATACACCGCCGCTCCCGAGGAGTCCCGGTCGATTTCGGTCAGTTCTCCCTTCAACTTCCCGTCGCCAGCCACACAGGTCCACGCTTCATACCGCTCCAACCGCCGCACCTCCTCCAACTCAGCCAGGACGCGGTAATTGGGATACAAATAAAGGTAATCCTTCTGCTGGCACCGATGCTGGAAAGGATGCGCGGAATCATGGCCCTCATGCCAATCCCACGCCGTATCCACCTCGAACCCGCCTCGCTTCTCGTCGAATTTCATCAGATACCATCCCAGCGCCGGCCCCAAATCCTTGTGATGGGCCACCCTCGCCATCAAATGCTCCCGGCCTCCATGCTCCAGGGTGAAAACGGACTCGATCCAGCGCAGTCCATGATTCGGCTCCGGACACATCGGACGCGAAAATCCGCCTCCATCCACGAAGTAGGACAACTCAATGCCCCGCTCAACGTCGAATCCCTTGCTTCCCGGCAAGGCCGACGTGGCGCCCGCCGCTCCGAAATGGCCCAAGGGATAGCTCAATCGCTCCGTGTCTCCCCAAAACCAGTGCAATCGTCCGCGAAACGGAACGGCAATGACCGTGTCCTGCCCCAACACCAGGCCGTTCAACAAAGGCTCGCGAATCGGAACCTTCAATCCCAGCAGCACCGAATCCCGATAAATGCCCTCCCCCGTGATGCGATACATCCGCTCCGCCAACTGCGTGCGCCTCATCCGAACCGTGTGCCTCTGGCCCGGAAGAACGCGCACCTTGAATCCCGCATAACCGAAGCCATCCCTCGGAATCTCGTAACCGTCGCTCCGCAAATGAAAGTAAACCTCTCTCCCTCTCCATCCCGGCTCCCCTATCGCCACCCACCCCTGACTGTCCGTCCAATGCTTCACCTGATGGACGGAAGACAACTCCGCCAGCGGAATGCCGCGCCCCGATTCCTCGTCCACCACCCGAATTCCAAAATAATCCGACGCTTCGGGACAAAACGGAAATGCAATCCACGCCAGAAGCAAGATCCGAAAAACCAGGCCAGCCACAAACCGGCCCGGCTTCGATAACGCTTCGCTATCCGCGGGACCCATCCGCCCAGGCTGCGCTCGAAGTTTCACCTCGTTCCCGGGTTCACGCCGGTCCCTGCACTGACTTGGATCGCGCCAGAGCGCCTGACTGCATCGGAATAAAATTGCCTTGCTCGCAGCAACGCACGAACGCTTCCGTCACACTCTTCAGATCTTCCCAGCGGGCGCGGATTTTTTTCGCCTCGTCCGGGGTGATGTGATTATCTCCCGCCGCCGCCGCAATCACCGACAACAGATCCGCGAATTCCTGCAAAATCTCGTTGGTGGCCGGAATCAAGCAATCCGGGTGCGGATGGGTGGTGGCCGGATTCTTGATGAAAAATCCCCCTGCCTTTTGGCAAATCCATTGCGTGATGCGATGATCCTGGGCACAGCGTTGCAGCACGGCCACGCGGTCCAATGGATTTGCCGCCCCGCTGCCTGAAACGTCGTCGGGCGGCTCCGCCCATTTGTAAACCATCGAAAGCGAGAGCCCCATCTCCGCAGCGATCTGCTTGGCACTGGACTGGCGAAAAACCTCCTTCAACAATTCATGGGAATGCATGCGCCCCGCATCATGCGCCTTTCTCCCCCACCCAATCAAGCAGCCATGCCCGCAAGCATCGCTCCTCTAACCCGTCGCGGAGCACGGACTTCAGCCCTCAACCGCGGCTCACGAAATCATCCGTGCTGGTCGCGTCCTGCAATGCGAGTTTCCGGTCGCGCCTCTCCCAATACCAGGCGATCCACACGCTGATCTCGTAAAGAATCTGCAAAGGAATGGCCATCATCACTTGCGTCAAGACTTCAGGCGTTGTCAGCACGGCACCCAACACCAGATTGATCGCAATCATGTACCGGCGAAAACCAGCGAGTTGCTCGTGGCAAAGGATGCCCAGCTTCACCAGCGTGAGAATCACCACCGGCAGCTCAAATCCCAGCCCCATGCCCAGCAAAAACTTGCAGACAAAACTGATATACTCCTCCGCGCGCCACTGATTCGCCGAAAACCCCAACCATTCGGAATACTTGACCGAAGCCCCCAGCGCCAGAGGCATCATCACAAAATAACAAAACGAAACGCCTCCCGCGAAGAGAAGCGTGCCAATCGCAAATCCAGGCAAAATGTGCTTCTTCTCACTCCGCCTCAGCGCGGGCAAAATGAACATGCCGACGTAATACAAGACAAAGGGAGCCGCCAGGACAAACCCGCCGTAAATCGCCACCTGGAAAGCCACATAAAACCCGCCGGCCGGATTGAGGTTGAGCAATTCAACCCGCTCCGCGAGGGTTTTCTTCGGAGGGACGTTGTTGGTCTGAAGCTGAAACGCCAGGAAGGTGTTCGTCGAACCGGGCAAAGGCAACGCCACCAAATTCAGCGTGATGTCCGGTGCCTGGCCGAGATCAAGCGTCCCCAAACGATTCGTTCCCAATCGCAGGCTGCCGACGATATTGGTTCCGATCGAAACATGGACCTGCTGATTCGTCCCCGCAGGTGTGATCGTAGCCCTCCCCAGCGGCCACTTCAGAACATTAACAAGCCAATTGCCCGCAATCAGACAGACGAGCATCGAGATGCCGAGGACCGTGGCACACCGGATGAAGACCCATCGCAGGTCCTCCAAATGCTCAAAAAAAGACTTTACCGGTCCGCCCTCTTCCTCTTCGACATCTAAGGGCGGTCCCTCCGGTTCAGTCGCCATGCTTGATACCCCTCAGCCGCCCCCTAGGCCTTGCGAACGTCTTGGGCAGGCGTGGTCGCACCCGTGCCGGCGACCGGCGTGCCGGACGCCGCAGAAGGAGCACCCTTGGCCGAAGCAGCAGAAGCCGAGGACTGAGAAGTCTGAGATTGTTGATACTGCTGATGATGGAGGTCATCATCAATGGCTCGATGGATCTCATCCTGCGCATCCCGCGTGGCGCGCTTGAACTCTTTGATCGATTGGCCCAGCCCGCGGGCTAACTCCGGCATCTTGCGACCGCCAAAAAGGATGAGCACCACAACCAGGATGAGGACAACCTGCCATCCCCCCACACTCAGAAACGCCAGTGAAATTGCATTCATAGAATCATTCTAACTTACGGTTACAGTACCGCAATCAGGATCAGCCGTAAAGCTTCCTTTGGCCCCCTATTGCGGCTTGGGCCGAAGCAGAATGAACTCGCCGCGGCGATTCTTCGCCCAGGCTTCCTCGTTTTCTCCTTGCACGGCCGGCTTGTCCTCACCGTAGCTCAAGGTGCGAATCCGCTCCGGTCCCACCCCTAAATGCGCCAGCATCTCCCGCAAAGATTGCGCCCGCCTCTCTCCGAGAGACCGGTTATATTCCTCCGTCCCACGCGAATCGCAATGCCCCTCAATGAGCAATTTGTTCGCCATGTCCCCTTTCAATTGCGCCGCAACCGCTTCAACCTTCGAGCGCTCCGAAGCCTTGACATTAAACCGGTCAAAATCGAAGTAAACGGTGTAATTCGCCAGGGCTGCCGGATCCTTCAACATCCCCTCAAATTCTTCCAAACCCGTAGCGGAAAACGTCCCATCCGGATTGGCCCCGATTCGGGTCGTTCGCGACGCGTCGTCCCCGCCCGGAACCACAGGACCACGTCCCACCGGCGGAAAACCTTCATCACCCGTCCTGGGCACTTGCGCCCTTTGCCCGGGAATTGGGGTTGGGCCTTTCAACGTGCGTTTGCACCCCGTCATTCCCAGTGCGAAGATGCACAACGCCACCGGGAGAATCAAACCAATGCGTTTCATGTTGTCGTCTTAAACTTTTGAAATGGAAGAACTTACCTGCCCCAACTCGGCTGCGAAGAGCTTCCCGAGATGCGCGCGATATCTTTGACGCGTTTGGTGGGAACGTCAAGCAAAGAGAGGACTCTCTTGCCACCTCCCACCCGCCGCGTAAAAACAACCGTCCGTGAATTGGGCGCCCAAGAGGGATCTTCACCCGCCACCAACACTTTGGCCTCACCTCCCTGAGCCGGAACGATACAAAGGTCGAAACCACCCGTCTGGGATGTGAAAATAATCCACTTGCCGTCCGGCGACCAGTCCGGCTCAGTCAAGTTTCCACCCACCCCAACCGTCGACACCCGCCGCATTTCCCCGCCTTCCGCCGAGATCTTGTAAAGTGCCGCGCGCCCACCCACCTGGGACGAAAAACACAAGGTCCGTCCATCCGGCGACCAACACGGAGACGATTCGGACTCCTTGGTCCGGGTCACACGGCGAAGATTCTTCCCATCCATGTCACACACATAAACGTCAGGACTCCCGTCCTTGCTGCAAATAAGCGCCACTTTCGAACCGTCCGGCGAGATGGCCGGGCTCGTGTTCAACCCCGAATACCGGGCCAAGATCCGGCGCTCGCCCGAGGCCGGATAATAAACATAAACGTCCGGATTGTCCTTCATGTAGGACGTAAAACAAAGCACCTTGCGACCCGCACCCCAGTTTGGCGCCGCCACAATGGATTGATCAGACGTGACTGCTCGCGCCCCGTGTCCGTCGTAATCCGCCACAAAAATCTCGCTCGTCTTGCCAAAATCACCTTTGAAAGCGATGCGCGTCCTCGCAATGCCTTTCACGCCCGTCAATTTCTCGATGATGTCATCCGCGAAAGTATGCGCCAGGGTGCGCGGCGACGCGCCGCGATATTCCTGTCCGAGCACCTGAGCCTTGCTGACCCGATCGGTCACGCGACCCACAAGGCTGGCACCGTTCGATCCCGACACCCAGTATTGAGCCTTGTCGGCGGCCACGACGCTGAACCCGCAAATCTCCAAGTCGAACTTCAACACGGATTCCACCTCGCCCGTGAATCCACTGAGCGAGATCGGAATGGTCTTCACCCCGCCGGCCAATCGTTCAATGTCGATCTCCTCGGCGGCCCTCACCCCCAGGACCAGGGACACCCACGCCAGCACCTGCAACATCAATCGCTTTTTCATCCGTTCATTCGTTTTTCCCGCAAGTTGAATCGTATCCGAAACGTCCGTTTCTCATCCTTCGCCCCCTCCGGAAAGGGCGCCACGAAACGCACTCGATCAAGCGCCTTCTGCACCGACCGATCCAGGGCGTCGTTACCCGAACGGCGCGTGATGAAGGTTCGATCCATCGCCACGCTTCCGTCACGCCGAATCTCAATGCTGGCCACGACGGTCAACGACTCGTCCACCCCGTCGCCAGGATCCTGCCAGGCATTGTCGTACACCGTCCGAACGACGGAATTATAATTGGCGTAAGCCTCACCTCCGGCGCCCGGGATCTCCACCGAAGTGCCCTTGCTCAATTTGCCCGAAAGCGCGGACACCGCCCCGCGAATGCTGGCCGCGCGCTCTGTCGCCACTTTCTCCGCCGCGGCTTGCCGCGCGGCTTGAGCCGCCGCCGCCTTGGCCTCTTCCTCTCGACGCTTCTTCTCCCGATCCGCCTTCGCATCCGCGGGAAATCGCTTCGCCAAATCCAAATTGACTTTAATCTCCTTCTTCTCCTTCAACGCGGTTTTGGCGCTCTCGGGATCCTTGGAAGTCGTGTCCTTTTTGTTCTTCTTGGGCAATATCGAGTCCGGATCGTCCTTCACTTCCGGAATCTTCTTGGGCTCCGGCGCGGGTTCGGAAACTTTCTTCCGCTCGAGCGGCTTTTCCACAGGAGGTATTTCTTTCCGGGGCTCCGGCTCGACCGGTGGGGGGGGATCGGAAGCAGCGCGGACCGGCGTCTCGACGGGCGCTTGCGGAGGCAAAGGCGGCACATCCGGACGCACGTTGGGTGGTGGCGCGTTGGGGGTCCCACCGCCGGAGAAGAGTTCGTCGGTGGTCTTGAACGGGATGATCTCGAGGAGTGGATACTTCTCTTCCGGCGGCTGTTGATCGAGGAACGCGGAGCCCACGATGGCGGATCCGATGAGCACCACGTGAAGCAACGCGGAGGTCACCAAGCATTTCTTTTGCAGCCGGTTCATCGACGCTCGTTGGGATTGCCCGCCAGACTGATCGGAATTTCTCGTTTCGAAAGCATTTCGAACAAGACGAACATTTTTTCGTAGTGCGTGGACTTGTCGCCTCGGACGAAAACCGCCAGGCGCGGATTCAATTGCCTCTCTTTGGCCAGAGCGGCTTCGAGTTGCTCGAAAGTCAGCCGGGTGCCCCCCATGACATATTCCCCGGCGCGAGAGACCTCGACGGTCTTGAAATCCTCCTTGCGGCGGGGTTTGTCCGAATGGCCGCCCTTGGGCAGCTTCAACTCAAGGCTTCCATCGAGCAGCGGAGTGGTGATGACGAAAATAATGAGCAGCACGAACGCCAGATCGAGCAAGGGGGTGATGTTGAGATCGCTCAAAGTCACCAGCGAGTTGCGTTGGGAAAAGCGGCGCATGGCGTGAAATCAGGCCTCAACGAAGGCAGTGTTCGCTACTCGACCGGCGCAGGCTGAAACTCCGCGAGCATGACAATGATCTTGTAAGCGAGGAGAATGCTGGCCACGAGCAAAACCAAATGGATCAATTTCACCTTGCCCTTGGATTTTCTCGAGAGCCGGTTCTCAATTTTTCTCCATAAGCCGCGATGCAGCCGCTGTCCGCAATCGTGGCAGTGGCTGCGCACCCGGGCATTGTGGGCTCCACACGCATTGCACGACACATAAAGGTGCGAGCCGCAGCGGCGGCAGGTGTGCTTGCCCGCGTCATTGACATGCTCGCATTTCGGGCAGGCCACGCCCTGCGCCGAAGTCGGATTCTCGCGGCGCTTGGATTCCTTCATGCTCCCTCCTCGTCCTTCAAAAACTCGCTCTCCATCCGTGAAACGAGGGCCTGGGCAAAATTGTCCAACTCGACGGTGAGCACCCGCAGATAATGCACCAGCCAGTTGTAACCAAACATTGAGGGAATGGCGACCAGCAGACCCGCCACGGTCGTGATCAAGGCCGCCGCCACCCCCGGCGCCATGGCCTGCAACGTAGCCGAGTTCTGCAACGCCACCTGCCCAAAGGTGCTCATCACCCCCCACACCGTCCCCAGCAATCCGAGAAACGGAGCCCCGCTCACCGCAATCGCGAGCAAAATCAAACCCGACTCGAGCCGCAGCGACTCCCGCGCGACGGCCGCCTCCAAACTTCGCTTCACGTGCTCCATGGCCTTCAAGGAGGCCTGCTCCTTGCGCGCGCCCCCGCCTGACTTCAACCGGGCATCCAGTTGCATGCATCCATCCTGATAGACGGAAAACAACGGGCATCCCTCCACACGCACCCGGCGATCATAAATCCCAAACACGGTGGTCTGGGACTGAAATTCGGAATCAAAAAAGGCGTTGAGCTTCCGGGCACGCCTCATCTGCATGGCTTTGTAAGCCATGACCGACCACGCGAAAATCGAGAAGAACACCAGGATGACAATGATGACCTTGGCCTCGGGCCGCGCCTGGTTCCACACATAAACCAGCTCAGCCTGAGTGCTGTCAGCCAGCAAAAAACCGGAAAAATTCATTTCATAAGTCGAGCCGCCGCGATGGGAACGAAGCGTGTCCGTTCAGGTTTAGCCGCCACGCTGCGCGAGGTCAAATCATCAAAGAATGACGAAGGACTCCCCAAAACCCCCGCCACTCAACTCTATTCCCACCAAAACTGTCGGCTTTCATTACAACTGACTCGAATCAACGCAAGAAATTCAATGCGAATCATTAACGAATCCAATTCCTTAAAATCAGATGCTCAAGTGTCGGATTTCTTAACAGTTTGGGGCCATTTCCCCCACTTCACCCTCCTAATCAAATCGAATTCTTGGATCTTAACCTGCTGAATACGAACATGTTGAACGACACATTCAAAATCAAGGCACTTAAATTGCTGCCCTTCTCACGATGAAAACCCACCCACTTCTGGTCCTTGTTGGTACGGGATTCCTGCTGTCCCAAACCGCGTTTTTAGCAGGATTTGTATCCCCAACCTCCTATGACATGCCCAACGGCAACGGCCATGCCTCAGGAGGGACCTTCAATTATTGGGATCAGGAATACACGGGCGCAGGCTCGACGACCGTCGATAACGCTCCTCTGAGCGGAGGATTGGGCAACCTCACCGACGGCGTCATCCCAACCGATAACTGGCACCTGGTCGAAAACCACGCCGGAACCGGACCCTACGTCGGCTGGACACTCGATCCCACGATCACCTTCAACTTCGCCGGTCCGGTTTACATCGATGACATCATTCTCCACCTCGATGACGCCAACGGTTTCGGAGGAGTGCAACTGCCTTCCGCCATTTCAGTCTCGGTGGACGGCGGCCTGCCCGGCGTGCAGGTCGTCATCGACCCCGTCACGGCAAATCCCATCGCAGTCACCATCGATCTCAACCAAACGGTCACCGGCACCATCGATATCGGACTCAAAAGAAGTTCGTTCTGGGTGTTCCTCAGCGAGGTGCAGTTTACAGGCGCCACTTCAGGGGTCCCGGATGCCGGAAGCGGATGGATGATGCTCGGTGGATCCCTCGCCTTCTTGGCCTCGATTCGTCGCCGCCGCTGATCGCGCAACATTCGAAATCATTCCGCGAAGGCCGGGGCCGGGAGATTCATCCCCGGTGCCGGCCTTTGGCTCTCAACATCGAGTACTTCAAATAAACCTCCCTCGCGCAGAGCCCGGCGATTTCCCACCCGCGTTGTCCATCCAGAAATCCCGCGCGAAAAACATACCCTCGCACCCAGCGGTGAGCCGCGTGCAGCAACGCGGAACCCACTCCCGCGCTCCTGCCCTCCGAAAGCTTGGTCTCTGCCCACAAGCGGGCGTAATGTTCCCCGCGCTTTCGAAAGTCCTCCGCGTCCGTGAACGAATAATGCTCCAAATCACCCTGCAGAGGCTCGATCTCGCCTTCGATTTCCAGTCGTTCATGAACCTGGCCGCCGGCAAAGCGCGCCCGATCCTTGCGAAATAATCGCACCAAACGATCCGGATACCAGTCTCCATGCCGAATCCATCGTCCTCGATAAAAGACGCATCGCGGCATCGAGTAACCGCTGACCCTCGCCGGCTCTTCACCGGATCGAAGCCGGGCGATCTCCTCCCGCAAGCGCGGGGATAAAGCCTCGTCGGCGTCGATGCTGAAGATCCAGGAATGCGAAGCGTGTTCGATCGCGAAGTTCTTTTGCCCGACATAACCGCGCCAAGGCTCGCCCATCACCCGCGCACCGAAATCACGGGCGATCTCCACCGTTCGATCCCGGCTTCCTGAGTCCACCACCACCACCTCATCCGCAAGACCCGCGAAACTCTCCAGGCACCGACCCAACTGCGCTTCCTCATTGAGGGTGATCAAACAAAAGCTGATTTTCCACGGACGGTTCATCGCGGGCACCCCCGCCGTTCCTGCGCCGCGAGGTGCAACACCGCCAGCGTCTCCTCCACGTTCCGCTCCAAATCAAGCTTCAATGAATCCACCTGCGCGGGCGCCAAGCGCGCTCGATCCCCCCACCGCCGCAGGACCTCCACGACCGCGCCGGTATCGGACGGATCCTCGATCACCTCGCCGAACACGCCGCCCTCAAGCAGCTCAGATGCCCCGTTGCTCGAGGTGGTCACCACCGGCAGTCCCGCAGCCAGCGCTTCAATCACCACATTGGCCGATGGCTCATAAATGGGCAAAAAAACGAATAAATCCGCGGCGGCACAGAGATCGGCCAGAGAGGCCACCGGACCGGTAAAGAGCACTCGGTCTGGCGCCGGACACGGTGGGTTCCCTTTTCCCGCCACAATCAAACGCTTGTCCGCGCGATCCCACGCTGCAAAAGCCCGCAGCAGAAATTTCAGCCCCTTCCGTTCCCAACCTGAGCCGGCAAACAACAGACATCGCTCGGTCTCACTCACTCCCAAGGCCCGGCGTGTCTCCGCCCGCTTGCCCGCTCGCAACAACGCCGTCCGAACCCCGTTGCGAACCAAATGGATTCTCTCGTCCGGAAATCCAAACCGGGCGGCAAGGTCCACACCCACCATCCTCGAGTTCACAATGATGTGTCGGGTGTTGGAAGCATCGAAGGTCCGCCGTTCCAACTGAAGCATGGTTCGGTGGAAACCGCCCCAGCCTACCCAGGGCTTTTTCCACCACGGCGCGAATTTGCGCCGCTGATCGAGCCAGGTGGCATGCACCCCGTCCCCGGCCCGATACACATCCTGCCGCAGGGTCCGCTCCAGGCTGAACACAACATCGAATTCCCCCGGCTGCACCGCGGCACGCACCGCCTCCGCAAAACGCCGCGGTCGCAACGAACGCGGACCCGTGGCCTCAATCGAATGCAAGACACAGGCACCGCCTTCCTGAGGCCAGGTCTCGGCGAAGAGATGCACTTCATGCCCTCCTTCCACCAAGGCCTCGATCAACCGTTGCAAATAACGCTCCGCGCCGCCCGTGGCAGAAAACTGTCGCCGGATCAATGCGAGCTTCATCATGCCAGCGTCCGTATCCTGTCCCCCCGCTGTCAAGCACCCGGCAACCCTGCCCGGGGGACGGAAAGGCCTCCCTCCCCGAACGCTCCAGGAGGACCTGATCGATCGAGGCCCATCAGGTTGCGATGGTTCCCGCTTGATTGCCTTTGGCGTCCTTTGATGGAATTCCCGCCTCCGATGCGGTGACGCAGCCATGAACGCCTTTCAAATCCTTTTCTTCATTGTCGTGTCCGTGGTGGCGCTGGCGTTGGTGCTGTTCCTGGCCAATATGATCCTGGGTTTGCTGGGATTCCTCGGTGCGCTCACCTTCGGGTTGCTGCCGCTCGTGCTCGCGATCGCGGGCCTCGTCAGCTGTTGGAAATCCACCCAACCCTCCAACACCAAGATTTTGTGGTCGATCATCATCGTGTTGGCGCCGATCCTCGGCCCCTTGCTCTGGTTCTTTTGGGGCAAAAAAAACACCTAAGCCGCTTGACCCCTCCTTTCATGCCGTCCTCTTACCCCAAGCATTATTGCGGTGTTTTCGGAGTCTTTGGGCATCCGAAGGCCTCCGAGTTGACCTACTTCGGCCTCTACGCCCTGCAACATCGCGGGCAGGAAAGCGCGGGCATCGTCTCGCTTCATGAGGGCAACTTCCAAGTCCACCGCGGCATGGGCCTGGTCCCACACGTGTTCGAAGGAGACGTGCTGCAACGGCTCCCGGGCGACGTCGCGATCGGGCATAATCGATACTCGACCACCGGTTCGTCCCGTTTGGAAAACGCACAACCCCTCACGGTGGATTGCGCCCAAGGCCAAATCGCCATCGCCCACAACGGCAATCTCACCAACGCCGCCCAACTCAGAGAGGAACTCGAATCGCGAGGCTCCATTTTTCAAACCACCGTCGACAGCGAAATCATCCTCCACCTCATGGCCCAACCCACCCTGGGCGGGCGCGAGAATAATCTCGTGCAAAGCGTGCGCCGCATCGAAGGGGCCTTCTCGCTGGTGATCCTCACGGAACAGGAGATGATCGGCGTGCGCGATCCGCATGGGTTCCGCCCTCTTTCCCTGGGCCAAGTGGATGACGCGTGGGTCCTGGCCAGCGAAACGTGCGCGTTCGACCTGATTGGCGCCCGCTTTGTGCGAGACATCGAACCGGGTGAAATCGTCATCATCAACCGTCAAGGCCTTCGCAGCCTCAAAGCCTTCCCCGAATCTCAACGCCAAGCTTTCTGCATTTTCGAATATGTCTATTTCGCGCGCCCCGACAGCATGATCGAGGGGCGTAATGTGTACAAGGTTCGGGTGGACATGGGCCGCAAACTCGCCCAGGAACACCGTATCGAGGCGGACTTGGTCGTGCCCGTGCCCGACAGCGGCAATTGCGCCGCGCTCGGCTATTCCCTCGAGTCCGGCATCCCCTACGAAATGGCGTTCGTGCGCAACCATTACGTCGGACGATCCTTCCTCCAACCCTCCAAGTTGATCCGTAACTTCAACGTCAAAGTGAAGCTCAATCTGATCGCCGACTTGGTCCGTGGCAAACGCGTCATCATCGTGGACGATTCAATCGTCCGCGGCACCACATGCCGCACCCGCGTCAACAGCCTGAAGGAAGCGGGCGCCCGGGAGGTTCACGTCCTCGTGAGCTGCCCTCCCCATCAACATCCATGCGTCTATGGCATCGACTTCCCGGACCGCAAGGACCTGATGGCCGCGAACCACACGTTGGATGAAATCCGCCTGTTTCTGAACGCCGACTCGCTGGGCTACCTTTCCCAGGAAGGCATGATCGCCGCCACTGGCCTTCCCAAGCAGAGCTTCTGCATGGCGTGCTACGACGGAGTTTACCCCGTGCCCTACAATCCCGAACTCGACAAACACATCATGGAACGCCGCCGCCGCCGTTCCTCAGCCCTGGGCGATTCCCTCGCGGCAGAAGAACGTCAGCCGAAACTCCTCTAGCCCGCGCCCAGGATGAAATTTCCAGGCCAGTGCTTTGTGCGTTCCCTCCCGCTTCCATTCCCCCGCCAGCTCAGGCTAGCCTCCCGCAAGGCCACAATGGCCTTCGCCTGCCTGCTCCTGCTCAGCCTCGCTTCACCAACCCTCGCGGCGCCACCTCCGAACCAGGAAGAATTGCCCAAGGCGGAGGCATTGATGGAAAAGGCCATCGCCCGCATCAGGCAAGTCCAGGCGCAACCCCATCCTCCCCGCTTCGTCTACCTGAAAACTTCCGTCACCGAGGAGTTGGATTCCAAAGACAAGGTTCAGTCAAAACAGGAAAAAGAATACGAGGTCACCCAGGTCGGCACCGCCACCCGCCAGCGCTTGCTCAAACTGAACGGCAAGGAACTGGCCGAAACCGAAGCCAAATCCCACGAGGCCCGGATGCGGAAACAACGAGGCGAAAGTTCTGACCCGGTCGAAAAACCCAAAGATCGCGGGCGGGAACGATCCGGATGGCTGACCGAAGATCTCATCCGCAAGTTCGAGTATCAAGTCCACCGCCGGGAAGTGCTTCAGGGGCGTTCCTGCGTGCTGCTTTCCTTCAAACCGCGCGCCCACGACTTGCCCGCCACCCAACTGGCCGATCGCATTTTCAACAAACTTTCCGGTTCCATCTGGTTCGACGAGCAGGAATCCGAAATCTGCCGCCTCGAAGTCAGCCTCAAGGAGAAAGTGTCCGTCTGGGGTGGTCTGCTCGGATCGATCCAATCCTTCGACATGAACCTGCAACGTGAGCGTTCCTCCTACGGCCCCTGGTTCAACAAGTCCTTCAAACTCACCCTCGAGGGACGTCGTTTCCTCGACACTCTTCGCCTCCGTGTCGCAGAGGAAGCACGGGATTTCCAACGCCGGGAATGAGCGCCCTGGTCACCATTCAAGCGATCGATTCCCACACGGCGGGTGAACCCACCCGCGTGGTCATCGCCGGAGGCCCCCCGCTCGGAGGCGGCCCTGTCGCCCGCCAGTTGCAGGTTTTCCGGGACCAGTTCGATGGCTGGCGCTCTGCAATCGTCAACGAACCCCGCGGATCGGATGTTCTGGTCGGCGCGTTGCTCTGCCCGGCGGAAGAGGCCACGTGCGCCAGTGGGGTGATCTTCTTCAACAACGTCGGCTTCCTCGGCATGTGCGGCCATGGAGCCCTCGGCGTAGTCAAAACCCTCGCCCACATCGGACGCCTCCAACCCGGAACAGTCCGCCTGGAAACCTGCGTCGGGGTCGTCTCGGCAACCCTCCACCCCGACGGCGGCGTGAGTCTCGAAAACGTTCCCAGCTTTCGAAAACACCCCAAGATTCCCGTGCCGGTACCGGGCCTTGGCATCATCCACGGCGACGTGGCTTGGGGAGGGAATTGGTTCTTTCTGGTGGATTCCGCCGACATCCCGGATTGCCCAAGCTTGACGTTGAAGAACTCCGAATCGCTGACCGACCTGGCGTGGCGCCTCCGCCAGGCGGTCAACTCACAGGGGTTTCCCGAAGTGGATCACATCGAAATCTTCGGCCCGCCGTCCGCCGCCCCAAGCCGATCGCGAAACTTCGTCCTCTGCCCCGGCAAGGCCTACGATCGGTCGCCTTGCGGAACGGGCACCAGCGCCAAACTCGCCTGTCTCGCCGCCGAAGGCAAGCTGGCCCCGGGTGAACCCTGGGTGCAGGAAGGCATTCTCGGCAGCTCCTTCACTGGGTCCTACCGCTGGCTGGGAGAAGACCGGAATCTCATCGTGCCCACCCTCCGCGGCACCGCTCACATCACTTCAAGGCTCGATCTCTTGCTCGACCCGGAAGACCCCTTTCAATGGGGAATTCGTCCTCATTGACACTTTTTCAAGTCCTCGGTGTTCTATCGGGAATCAAACATGAGACTTCATGCCATGCTCGCCCTGCTCCCTTGGACCCTGGTCCACCTTGTTGCCGCGGAGCTCGCTCCCGTCGCAGGACCCAAGCCTTTTACCTACACGAATGCGACCGACGCGCTGCCCCATTACATTTCGGGAGCCCAATGGGGGACAGAAGGCTCCCCGATCAAGTCCATGCAGGTGCCGATGAGCCCGGAAGCTTCGGCTCAACGCGTCGTGCTCCGCGAGGGATTCCAAGCCGCAAGGTGGGCGGCGGAACCGCAGATCAAAAAACCCCTGACCATGACGTGGGATGCGCGAGGCCGGCTCTGGATCGCGGAAACCGTCGATTATCCAAACGAACTTCAGCCGCCGGGCCAGGGCCGGGATCGCATCCTCATTTGCGAGGATCGCGACCAAAACGGGCGCGCGGAGACCTTCACCGTTTTTGCGGAAGGACTCAGCATCCCTACCGGCATGGTGCACTCCCGGGACGGACTGATCGTCATCGAAAGCGGGCGCACGCTCTTCCTGCGGGACTCCGACGGAGACGATAAAGCCGATGAGCGCGTGGTGCTGTTCGAAGGCTGGGGCATGGGCGACACCCACGCCACCGCCAGCAACCTCCGCTACGGCCACGACAACTGGATTTGGGGGGTGGTGGGTTACAGCGGGTTTCGCGGCACGGTCGGAGGACGTTACCACGAGTTCGGCATGGGCGTGTTTCGATTCACCCCGGATGGCAAGCATCTCGAATTCATGCGCTCCAGCAATAACAACACCTGGGGCCTCGGCCTCAGCGAAGAAGGGTTCATCTTCGGCTCCACCGCCAACAATAACGCCAGTTGGTTCCTGCCCATCCCCAATCGATACTATGAACACGTCCGCGGCTGGTCCGCCGCCCGGATGGAATCCATTGCCGACTCCCAGGCTTTCCACCCCATCACGGACAAGGTGCGCCAGGTCGATGCCCATGGACGCTATACCGCCGGGGCCGGCCACGCCCTCTACACCGCACGAGGCTTCCCCAAAGATTATTGGAACCGAATCGCGTTCGTCGCCGAACCCACCGGCCATTTGATCGGGCATTTCCGACTCGAAGGCGAAGGCGCCGATTTCAAAGCCCTCAACCAAAAGAGCTTCCTCGCCAGTGACGACGAATGGTTCGCGCCCATCATGGCGGAGGTCGGCCCCGACGGCGCACTCTGGTTCATCGACTGGTACAATTACATCATCCAGCACAATCCCACGCCGCGAGGATTCAAGACCGGCAAGGGCAATGCCTACGAAACACCGCTGCGCGACAAACGGCATGGCCGAATCTACCGGGTCACTCATCGTGACGGAAAGTTCCCCAAAGCTCCCGTCCTCGATCCCAATGCTCCCGGCGATCTCGTCGTCGCGTTGACCTCGGACAATATGCTCACCCGGCTGCAAGCCCAGCAACGGCTCGTCGAGCGCGGCCAGCGCGACGTCGTCGCCAGCCTCTGCGGACTGGTCCGCAACCTGTCATCTGATGAACTCGGCCTCAACCCGGGCGCTCTTCACGCGCTCTGGACCCTGCACGGCTTGGGCGCCATTCAAAGCGGCGTCGGGGCCGCCTACGACACGGCGGTCTCCGCGCTCCGTCATCCCTCCGCCGCGGTCCGCCGCGCCGCTCTGCAAACGATTCCCCGCAATCCCAACACCGAACAAGCCATCGCCGAAGCCGCCTCCTTGCTCGATCCCAACGCTCAAGTCCGCCTCGCCGCACTCCTCGCCCTCGCTGAATTCCAACCGAGCACCCAACTCGGACAAAAGGTCTACGCCTCGCTGCAAAGTCCCCTCAATCATCAGGACCGCTGGCTGCGGGACGCCATCGTCTCCGCCGCCGCCCGCCACCTCGACGGCTTTCTCAAGCAAGGCTTGCTGGCCGACAAAAACCCGCTTTCGTTGGACCCCGCCGCTTGGCCTGCGGTCGAAACGATCGTTGCTCACCTCGCCGCGGACCATCCCGCCAACGTCGTCACCGCCGTGCTGGTTCCGTTGCAAGCCGCCGAAGCCCCCAAGGCGAACGCGGTCCTTGACGGCCTCGCCCAAGGCTGGGGCGACGCGCCCCCACCCGCCTTGACGGACCAAGACCAAGAGCAGATCCGTAATCTCTACGCTTCGATCGAAGCCTCGTCGAAGGATCGCCTGATCGCCCTGCTCGGCAAATGGAATCACCTCCAGCCTTTCAACAAAGAACGAACGGAAACAACCCTCCGCCTGGCGGCCCAACTCGCCCATCAGGCCACCCCTGAATCCACCCGCACCGCCGCCGCCCGCAACCTGATCCGCATCGCGGATACCCCCGCCACCATCCAAAGCATCGTCGCTTTAATCCACCCCACCACCTCTCCCAGACACGCCGCCGAACTCGTTCAGACCATCGCGCTCAGCAAGCAGGCTTTTGCCGGATCGGGATTGCTGTCCGGTTGGGCGCAAATGACACCCTCAGCCCGGCGAGCCGCAGCCGCGGTCCTGCTGCGACGCCCCGAGTGGGCACAACTCCTCCTGGATGCAGTGGAAAAAGGTGCCGTCCATCGCAATGATCTTGGACGCGATCACTGGTCGCAGCTCCGACAACACCCGGACGCAAAGGTTTCGGATCGCGCCCGCAAACTCCAAACCGCCGCGACCGCCTCCAAAGGGTCCGCCGAACTCGAAGCCACCATCGCGCGCTTGCTCCCCGTCGCCACCAAACCTGGAAACGCCAAACACGGCCAGGGAGTTTACGAGAAAAACTGCCAGGTCTGCCACACCCCCACCCCCCAGGGATTCCGCATCGGACCCGATCTCATCGGCATCGGAGCCCGTCCCAAAGCCGACGTACTGGTCGACATCCTCGATCCCAACCGCTCCGTGGAAGCCAATTACCGGCTTTGGAACGTCACCACCAAGACCGGTGAAAGCTTCGCCGGACGCCTCGATTCCGAATCGGCCACCGCTGTGGAAATCCTGGACACCGCCGGTCAAAAACACGTGCTGCAACGTTCCGCCATCGACCGCATGGAGGCCTCGACTTTGTCCCTGATGCCCGGCGGATTCGAGCAACTTTCGGAGACCGACCTCTCCGCCTTGCTCGAATACCTCGCTTCGCAAACCGAACCGGCTCGTCGCTGATCGAGATGGGTCGCCGCATCCTCATCATCGGCGGGGGCGTTATCGGGCTCTGCTCCGCCTATGCCTGCGCCCGCCTCGGCCACCAGGTCCACGTGGTCGATGCCGGATCTGAGGACCATGCTGGCTGCTCGTATGGCAACGCGGGCATGATCGTGCCCAGCCACTTCACACCGCTTGCAGCCCCCGGCATGGTGGCGATCGGCTTGAAGTGGATGTGGAATCCCGAATCGCCTTTTTACATCAAACCGCGTCTGGACGCCGGACTGTTGCGCTGGGCGGCGGGATTCTGGCGCTCCGCAACCGTGGCTCACGTTCAGCGCGCCGCCCCGCTCCTGCGGGATCTCCACCTGCGCAGCCGCGCCTGGTTCGAAACCTTCCACGATTCGGATCAACTCGATTTCGGATTACAACGCCATGGTCTGCTCATGTTATGCCAGGGTCAGCACGCCCTCGACGAGGAAGCGGCCGGGGCCGAAAAAGCCCGTGCCCTGGGCATCCCCGCCGAAGTGCTCGATTCGAAGGAAACCGCCCGACACGACCCGGCAATCACCATGAACGTGGCGGGTTCAGTCTATTATCCAAAGGATTGCCATCTCGCCCCGGATCGCTTCATGAGCGCCTTGCGAAAGACTTTGGCCGGCCTGGGAGTGCAGTTTTCCTGGAACACGCCGATTCGAACCTGGCGGTGCGACCACGCCCGCGTCATCGCCGCGGCGGGAACATCCGAAAACTTCCACGCCGATAGGTTCATCCTCGCCGGCGGATCATGGTCTCCCAGCCTAGCTGATGAGGCTGGACTTCGCCTGACGATGCAAGCCGGAAAAGGCTATAGCCTCACCCTGCCTCATCCCCCGCAACTGCCACGCTTGTGCTCAATTCTCACCGAAGCCCGCGTCGCGGTCACTCCCATGGGCCAAACCCTCCGCGTCGGTGGGACCATGGAGATCTCCGGACTCGACGAATCGATCGACCCTCGCCGCGTCCGCGGCATGATCCGGGCGATGTCCGCTTATTACCCCGAGTTTCGACCCGAACATTTCGAGGGAATCCAGCCTTGGGCTGGTTTGCGACCTTGTTCCCCGGATGGCTTGCCCTATCTGGGCGTTGCCCGGCGTTACCCCAATCTCATCGTCGCCACCGGCCATGCCATGATGGGATTGAGCCTGGGTCCTGTCACCGGAGAAATCGCCGCCGACCTCGCCTCGGACCGCAAACCTGGCTTCGATCTCTCGCTCCTTTCGCCCGATCGGACCTGTTGAGATCCCCTCGGAAATCAAGAACCACCGGCAAAATCACGGCTGATCGAAGCGTCGCAGGCAGGAAAAAAGAAACGGCAATGGCCGCTTCCAGGCTAAATCGACTCGGACTCAGCCGGCCTATGCTTTCTTTGCGGGTGAAGCCGCTTCCTTTTCCTTCACCGTCACGGCACCTTTGCCCACGCGATGGCGGAGGTAGGTGAGCTTGGCGCGGCGAACCGCTCCACGCCTTTCCACTTCGATCTTCTCCACGCGCGGAGAATTCTCGGGGAAAATACGCTCCACACCTTCGCCGTAGCTGATGCGCCGGACCGTAAACGTGGAGTTCAACCCCCGTCCGCGCCGCCCAATGACCACTCCGGAAAAAATTTGAATGCGTTCCTTGTCGCCTTCCACGACCCTCGTATGCACTCGGATGGTGTCGCCAACGTTGAATTTCAGGGGTTCTTTGCGGAATTGCTCCGTTTCGATTTTGTCCAGAATTGCTTGGCTCATAATCAGTTGATATTTTCTCGGTTCAGACTGGGTTCGAGGTCCCGGCTTGACCTCAACAGGTCGGGGCGTTCCCGCTCCGTGCGGCGGATGGATTGCTCCGCCCGCCATGCCTCGATGGCCGCGTGGTTGCCGGACAACAACACATCCGGCACACGCATCCCGCGAAATTCCGCCGGACGCGTATATTGGGGATATTCCAGCATCCCCTTTGCAAAAGATTCTTCAACCGCACTGGTTTCATCCCCCAGCGCCCCCGGAAGCAAACGCGCCACCGCGTCGATCACAACCATCGCCGGCAAAGCGCCGTTCGTAAGCACATAATCGCCGATCGACAGGGAATCGTCTGCCAACGCCTCACGAATACGCTCGTCGAACCCCTCGTAACTGCCGCAAACAAGCAACACATGCTCCCTCCGGCTCAACTCCTGCGCAATCGACTGGGAAAATCGCCGCCCGCCTGCGTCCATCAAAATCACATGCGTGGACTCCTTTGCCAAAGCATCCACCGCCTCGAAAACCGGCTCCGGCTTCAGCAGCATTCCCGGCCCGCCCCCAAACGGCCGGTCATCGACCGTCCGGTGCCGGTCATGCGTATAATCACGCAAATGATGGATGCCCAAAGACAACACTCCCGCTTCGCGAGCCCGCTTGACGATGCTCTCGTCGAGCGGGCCGGCGAACATGCCGGGAAAGAGTGTCAGGACATCGATGCGCATGACCAAAGTTCCAAATCATACCGATCGCGGAATCGCCGATCCAGCCTACGAACGCCCCCCTTCATCCCCGTCTTCGACGATCTCCAGCGAACATCGCTTGCCTTGCTTGGCCGCACCGACTTGCAACAAACCTCGGATGGCGTGGATGGTGCTGCCCTGCTTGCCAATAATGCGACCCACGTCCGCTGGATCCAGCCGGACCTCGAGCACGGTGGAATCGCCTTTCGTCACGGGCGTGACCATCACCGCCTCCGGTCGGTCCACCAATCCCTTCACGATAAATTCGACAAAGGCTTGCATCGCGTTTCGTCCCGCGTCAACGGGCACCGGTGAACGCTAGGCCGCCCGCGCGGCTTTGCGCAGAAAACTTGCCACCGTGTCGCTCGGCTTGGCTCCCTTGCTGATCCAATAGCGGGCGCGCTCAATGTCCATTTGCACATTGCTTCCCTTGACCAAGGGATGATACGTGCCCAATTCCTCGATGAATTTCCCGTCACGAGGACTGCGCGAGTCGGTCACCACGACCCGGTAAACCGGCGTATTGCGGGCACCCACGCGCTTCAAGCGAATCTTGACTGACATAGCAATTTAACTCAGTAGTTCCAAACGAGTGATTCCGTCCCGGAACCACTCAAAAGAGCGGTGAGGGTATGCACCCCCCCCGGCCTTGGCAAGCCCTGATTTTGAACCCCGGTGGAGGTCCGTGTATCCCGATGTTGTTGGTAGGGCGGGCCTGTCCCAGCCCGCCGCCCACTGGATGCAAAACATCATGCTCCGGCGGCGCGCCGGGACGGACGCGCCCTACCTGCATCACCGGCAACATCGGGATGCACCGGACTCCGTGCTTGAACGAGCGCCCGGTTTGATGTACCGTTCCAGAATGGACATAGAGGGAATTCGACAAGCGTTGCACAAGCAACCGTTCGATCCTTTTTCGATTCGTCTGGCAGACGGTCGTGCGCTGCCAGTCCCCCATCCCGATTTCGTCGCGGTGTCGCCACGTCGCATCATTGTCGTCGCGGAAGATGGTTCCTGGTCTGTAGTCGAGCCCATCCTCATCGTCTCCCTCGATCATAATGGTGCACGTTCTGTCCCGCCGCAGGTTTGACGGATCGCCGAACCAAGCGCTCCGCGCGAATCGCCGCCACGAGCCTCCACCCCGGTGCACCAGGGTGATCGGACGCCGGATTCGCTGCCAGCCCCCCTCGCCTGCGGCGGTCGGTGAGCTGAATCGTTCTGTGCATTGACAGTATGGCTGCGGCAAATTCAATGCGTTCTTGGCTTCCGGAGATGCTCGATGAACTGCAGGAAACGTGGAGTCGGTCCTTGAGGTGGGAGGAATATTTATCGATTTGTGACCGCATGACCACGATTCGGACGCGGATTCGTCAGGAGCGGGGCGTCAAGGGGCCAAAGATGTTCTGTCGTCACTGCCAGGAGGTTCACGAGATGAACCTCGGTCCGGTGACCATTCGGTCGGTGCTGTTTGCGCTCAGTAAGAGAGGATTGCTGACAGATGAGGAACTTCAGAACATGGATGCGGAGTGGCGACGGTATAGATCGAAGCATCGGTTGGATGGCAGTGGCAGAAAACGCGCAGAACCAGGGCGCTGAAAACCAGAACAACAGATGAGATGTTTCGCTTCGCGAAAGCTCGAACGACCTCTCCGCCGTCCATGCGGATGCTCGCGCGTTACGACGAGGATCATGGCGAGTTCGAGGTTGATCTCTGGAAACGTGGCAAGGGCTTCAGCCTGCGCCGCTCTGCCGCCACCCTCGGAAGGCACCGGTCTCCTCAGTCAAGATCAGCGGACGGCAAGAGTCTTCGAATGACCTCCGAAGCCCGATCCAGCAACGGAGGTCCGTGCGCGAAGACAGCCCGTTGAAAAGCGGGTATTATGTCGATCCATTGTCCCAGAGATCGTCGCAGCAAGGCCGCATCCTGACAGTACTTGTCCGGAAGGATCTCGAGTCCGCGCACATTCACCACCGCATCCCCAAAAACCACCAAGCTTCTGGCGCGATCGAAAAGCACGAGTTCTCCCTCCGCGCCCCCGGGTAGTTTCCATACCTGCCAGCCACCCCCGGGCCATTGGAACTCCTCCACTGCTGATCCCCCACCCTTGCTCCAAATCGAGTCAGCCGGAACCCGCACCAGAAGTTTTTCCGATAAGATGGATACTCCCCATCGCGCAGCCAGTTCCTGAGAAAAGCGAGGGTGATTCGAATTGGTGAGCAAGATCCGCCCCGGCGGGGCCATTTCCATCAATGCGGCCTCGAACTGCGGAGGCAGGGGGATCGGATCAATGCAATCCCAACTGCCCGAGCCCAGGACCGCGTGCGAAGTGAGCTCGACGCGATGTTCGCGCGACTCGACCGACCACTCCCACACCCCGTGGCAAAGTTCTATCACCGGTGAACCCAACTCCATTTCAGCTCACCTTCCCGGTGCGGTTAGAGGGGATCCGTTGTCGGCAGGTCCAAGCGCCAGAAGAAAGGGCACGGCCCTTCGAGCCCAAACCTCGGGCGTCGGATAGTGCGCCGCTCCTTTTCCAAAACAACTTCGCAGCATGTCGGTGTCGATGACCCCGGGATTCAACGGCACCGCGCACATGCCCGCGGGCAACTCCTGGGCCAACGCCTGGGTCAAGCCCTCGATCGCCCACTTGGTGGCGCAATACGGCGCGACTTCGCCGGCCGTCGAACGGCCCCAACCCGAACTGAAGTTCACCACCACACCGGCCCCGCGCTCAATCATCGCGGGGAGAAAATGGCGCAGCACGTTGGCCACGCCTTTGACATTGGTGTCGATCACCCGCGAAAAGTCTGCTTCAGAAATCTCCCACAGCCTGGCATTGGCGTTGATCACCGCCGCGTTGTTCAACAACAAATCGGGAACGAATCCGACGCTCGCCAGATGCTTCGCCCAATCCGCAACTTCGCGGTCGGAACAAACATCCACTTTCGACCAACGGTGCGGCTCCGGATGGGCCGTGCGAAGTTCGTCCAGGGCACTCCCTGTCCTCGCGGCCCCGGCCACGGTATGGCCGAGGCGAATCAACTCCCCAACCATGGCCCGGCCCAGTCCGCGCGAGACACCCGTCACCAACACACACTGGCGTTGCTTGGAAACGGGTTTGCTCATGAGCGATGGCCGCGTCACTTCTTCCCCGAACGAATCGACTCCATCCACGCCACGACAGCTTGGGCGTTGTCAGGATGGGTGCTGACATACGTCTGAAGGATTTGAATCGCTTCCCCGGCCCGGCCTGATGAGGCAAGCCACTGAGCCAGCCGGTGCGCGGCCTGACCGCTGTCAGGCGCCAGCTCCGCCGCCGCCCGATAAAGGGTTTCGGCCTCGGTGCGGCGATCCGCCGAAGCCAGCACACTCGCCTGGCCGATGGCCATTTCCGCCCAGCCTTCGCGAACCGCGGGGGCGGTCGAGAGGGCCGGATCGAGCCGCAGCCGTTCCGCCGTTTGCTGCCAATAAGTGACGCTTCGAGCGGCTTCTTCCGGACCCACCTTGGGAGCCTTCCCGTCCCCCCCGGCACCCAGCACCATCAGCGGCCCCGCCAATTCCGCCCCGGCATGCGTTGAAGGCATCGCGTGGGACTCCTGGACGGCGAAGCGAACCTCCGGATTCTTGGCCTGAAGGAAAGCCACCAGTTTTTCGTTGATGGCCGTAACCGCATCCTGGCCCCCAACCATCACCACCCCGTTCGCGTCCGGTTTTCCATGCTCGCGGACCACAGCCTGAAACGCTTGCTCGACCTCGCCCGGGTCCGGCAGGTGCAGCCTTTCACCGGCCTGGAAGCGCGCATAATTCATGTACATTCCATCCGCGAAACTCGACTGGGCGAGAATGAGGCGCCCGTCACCTTCCCCATTGTTTTCCATCAGCGTGGGCACGAACCTGGCCGCATCGCCTCCCGCCAGCAACACGGTATTGGGGCCCAGGGAGTCTTGCAAAGCGCGCCCAAATTCGAGCAGCGCGGGAGCCGGCCAATTCCGGGTGGCTTCGGCGACCCCTCGAGCTTCCTCAACCACCGGCCAGAGCGCATCCAATCCAGGTGCCGAAGAGCCCTGCTGGACGTTGCGAAGAGCGTCCAGTCTTTCGGCGCGCCGGACCGCCTCCTCCACATTGCCCGACTCGAGGCTGGTGAAAAACTGATCCACATCTTGAAGCACCGGCACCCCTAAGTGCCTGGCATAGGCATGCAGCACCGCGCGCTGGCGCTGGCTGTATTGCACCAATCGATCCTTCACCTCCGCGTTCGCCCGCGCCAGGGCCTCCTCGCTAAGTCCCGGCCGGAAACCCCGGTCCAACTGGGGGGAACGGCTCGAGACCCTCCTCTCCCCCGCGCCGCCTGACTCCCCGGACGAAACTGGATCCGGCCCGGCGCCGGCAGAGGGCGGACTCGAGACATCGCGCCGCACCCAAATGAAGAAAGCGACCACCGCAACGACAGCGACCGCGAGCGTGAAGAAGAGCTTCTTGGATCCGCCGGATTCTGGGGCTGGCCTGGACACGCTTTGAATCGTCCTGAACCCGCCGCGCGAATTCAATCTTGAACCTCCGTGAGAACTTGATTGCCAACCCACGTCCCTCTCTGGTTAGTCAGGCGTGACGAGGCATGCGCCCCGATGAACTGCAAGTGATCGGATCAGAGCTCGCCGTCCGCTGGCCGGACGGAACGGAAACTTTTCTTCCACTCGCCGCCTTGCGCCGGGCCTGTCCCTGCGCCGGCTGCAAAGGCGAAATGGACGTGATGGGAAACCTTTACAAGGCCCCGGAGAAAGCCCTGAGTGAAGCCAGTTTCCGCGTCAAACACCTCGGATTGGCCGGCGGTTACGCCGTTCAACCCGTTTGGGAGGATGGACATTCCAGCGGCCTTTACTCCTGGGATTACCTCCGGACGGTCGCAAAAAATCTTTAAGTGAGGCTTGGCGCAACCGCGCCGTCTCGCCTATCCTGCGCGCCGCGTATGCTCCAGTTGATCCAAGGCGTTCACCGGTTTCACGCAAAGGAATTCGGACGCTATCGAGAGTTGTTCCGGCGGCTTTCCCATGAGGGACAAAAGCCGCACACCCTTTTCATTACCTGCTCCGATTCCCGCGTTCTCGCGGAACTCGTCACCCAAAGCCGGCCTGGGGATCTTTTCGTCGTCAAGAACGTCGGCAACATCGTCCCTCCCAGCCAAGTCGTCGGCGAAACCAATTCCACCGCCGCAGCCATCGAATTTGCCGTGGAGATCCTGGGCGTCCAGGACATCGTGGTTTGCGGACATTCCCAGTGTGGAGCCATGCAAGCCTTGATCCAAGGATTGCCCGCTCCCCGGGATCGAGCCCACCTGGCCCGATGGATTGAAATCGCCGCCCCCGTTCGTTCCACGATCGAATCCAAATACACCCATTTGTCCGATCCCGAATCCAAATTGCGAGCCGCGGAAGAGGAGAATGTTCTCTTCGCCCTCGAAAACCTCAAGACCTACGCCTGCGTGGAACGTAGATTGAAGGAGGGCGATTTAAGGCTGCACGGATGGTTCTTCCAAATTGCCGGAGCAGAACTCTTCGCCTATGATCCCGTCGCCAGCCAGTTCGCTTCCCTGATTCATCCCGGTGCCGGCGCTCCTTGAACGCCGATCCGTTCCCCGCGATGCAGAGTTCTCCCATCCTCGAAGTGCGACGGCTCACGCGCGGCTATCCCAACGGGACCGCCACGCTCACCGTCCTGAACGAAGTGAGCTTCTCCGTGCAGTCCGGAGAAACCTGCGCGATCCTCGGCCCCTCCGGCAGCGGGAAGACGACCCTGCTTGGACTTTGCGCCGGGCTCGATGCGCCCAGCTCAGGCGACGTCTTGCTGGCCGGGCGCCCGCTGGCCGGGCTCGATGAGGATGGACGCGCCAAAGTTCGCAACGACGTCGTCGGCTTCGTCTTCCAGAATTTCCAGCTCATTCCCACCCTCACGGCGCTGGAGAATGTCATGGTTCCCATGGAACTCCGCGCCGAGGGTTCCGCGGTCAGGCGGACGGTGGAGAAGGAGGCTGGAGAGCTTCTCCAACGCGTGGGCTTGGGTGAGCGACTGCATCACTATCCCACCCAGCTCTCCGGGGGCGAACAGCAGCGCGTCGCGCTGGCCAGAGCTTTCATCAATAAACCCAAAATCCTGTTTGCCGACGAACCCACGGGCAATCTCGACGCCGACACCAGCCATCGCATCGTCGATCTGCTCTTCGCCATGAACTCGGAATGGGGGACCACGCTGATCATCGTCACCCATGACATTGAACTGGCCGCCCGCACGGGACGCATTCTCCGGCTTCGCGGCGGCCAGTTGGTTTCCGACGAACGCCATCGCATGCTGGCCGGCGGCCCGGCCGCGCCCCCCCTCGAAGCCCACGCATGATGGCGCTCCTTCAGGCGCTCTTTTCCCCTTGGACCTGGGTGATGGCGTGGCGAGACAGCCGCACCAGCCGGGCGCGCCTCTTCCTCTTCTCCACCACCATCGTGCTCGGCGTCTCAGCTCTGGTCGCCATCGGATCCCTCGGACGCAACCTTCACGAGGCCATTCAAGAGCAAGCCAAAGGATTGCTCGGAGCCGACCTTGTCCTGCAATCCCGCTCGGCGTTCACACCCGCGATGGAAGAGTTTTTTCGCGGACTTCCCGCCGTCGAACAATCCCGCGAGGTCAGTTTCTCCTCCATGGTCTATTTCCCCAAAAGCCAGGGTACGCGTCTGGTCCAAGTGCGCGCCTTGGCCGGCGGCTTTCCCTACTACGGCGGACTGGAAACCGCCCCCGCCTCCGCTCGCGATGCTTTTCGATCGGGCCAGGGCGCGTTGGTGGAAGAAAGCCTGATGATTCAATACCGCGGCGCCATGGGAGACCCGATCAAGGTGGGCAACGCGGAAACGCGCATCGCCGGGACGCTGCTGAAGATTCCGGGTGAAACAGTGGCCTTTGCCACGGTCGCACCCCGCGTTTACATCACCATGGATGAGGCCGAGAAAAGCGGCCTCCTCAACCGCGGAAGCCTGGTGCGCTACAAAGCGGCATTCAAATTGCCCGCAGGCATGGATGCTCCTTCCTTGGTCCGTCGCATCCGGCCCCAACTCGAAGAATTTCGGCTGAGCCATGAAACCGTCGAACGCCGGCAGGAAGACTTGGGCCGGTCCATGGAAAACCTCAATCGCTTCCTCAATCTTGCCGGATTTGTCTCCCTGCTGTTGGGCGCGGTCGGCATCGCCAGCGCCATTCACGTTCACATTCAACAGAAACTCGCTTCCGCCGCCATCCTTCGTTGTTTGGGTTCGACCGTGGCGCGATCATTCGCCATTTATCTCGCGCAAGCGATTGGCCTGGGGGCCGCCGGCGTGCTCCTTGGCACGGTGCTCGGGCTGGCAGTCCAACAGGCCATCCCCCACCTCATCGCCGATTTTCTCCCTTTTACCGTCGCCTTCAAAATCCATCCCTGGCCTGTCCTCCAAGCCATGGCTACGGGACTGGGCGTCTGCATCCTTTTTGCGCTGGGGCCTTTGCTCGCCGTCCGCCGTGTTTCACCGCTGGCGGTGATTCGCGGCGGCGAATTGGGCGCCGCTGAAAAAGATCCGGCGCAATGGGCCGTGGCCCTGGCCCTGGCGGCGGCCGTCATCGGCTTCGGCATCTCGCAAACGCACAAGTGGGAGCAAGGGTTGGGCTTCGCCGCCGGACTCGGCGCCGCCTTTGGCGTGCTCTCCATGGTGGCCAAGGGCCTGACTCGAGCGGCCCGCGCTTGGACTCCGCGGAGCTGGCCTTACCTGCTTCGGCAGGGCCTGGCCAACCTGTACCGCCCTCAAAACCGCACGCTCCTGCTCATGGTTTCCCTGGGATTGGGCACGTTTCTCATCCTCACTTTATACCTGGTGCAGCGCACGTTGCTCACGCAATTGATCCCCCAGCACGACGCGTCCCGGCCCAACGCGGCCCTGTTCGACATTCAAATGGATCAAAAAGACGCCGTCGCGGAAATCGTGAGGGCGCAGGGACTCCAAGTGATCCATCTTTCGCCGGTTATTTCCATGAGACTCAAGTCCGTGAAGGATCGCCCGATCGAGGAGATTCTCAAAGACCGGGCCCGAGCCATTCCAAACTGGGTGCTGCGACGCGAGTATCGATCGACGTACCGCGATCATCTCACCGATTCTGAAAACCTGGTAAAAGGGCAATGGATCGGCACGGCAACGCCAGGCGCGGAACCCTTTCCCATTTCCCTCGACGAGGGCATCGCTCGCGACCTGCACGTCACGCTGGGCGATTCCCTGGTCTTCGACGTGCAAGGCGTGCCGGTGAAGACCACCGTCGCCAGCCTGCGGCGGGTGGATTGGCGCCGGGTGCAATCCAACTTTTTCGTCGTCTTCCCGAAGGGTGCCATCGACGACGCGCCCGGATTCGCCATTCTCACCACGCGGGTCGAAAGCAGCGAGGCGTCCGCCCGATTGCAAAGGGCGGTCGTGCGTGAATTTCCAAATGTGTCGGCGATCGATTTGACCCTCATTCTCCAAACTCTCGATCAGGTGCTCGGCAAGATCTCCCTCGTCGTGCGTTTCATGGCGTTGTTCACGGTGCTCACCGGATTTCTGGTGCTCGTCGGCGCCGTGTTGACAGGACGCTTTCAACGGGTGCGTGAAAGTGTGCTGTTGCGCACCCTGGGCGCGAGCCGTCGGCAAGTCCTCGGCATTCTTCTCGCCGAATATACCTTGCTGGGGCTCATGGCGAGCGCGACGGGCGTCTTGCTCGCCGCCCTCGCGGGCTGGGTCCTGGCCCGTTTCGTTTTCGAAGTTTCGTTCGCCTTCGTCGCCATCCCACTGCTGGTGGCCGTCATCGCCGTCACACTCGTGACCGTGGTCACCGGCCTTCTCATGAGCCTGGGTGTGACCCGCCATCCTCCTCTCGCAGTTCTCCGCGCCGAAGGCTGACGCACACTCCGGAATCGAGAGTCCCGCGACGTCCTCAAATCAGGCCTCTCGACGAGCGTCGTTCACCCCACGGGTGGCATGGCCCCCGTCGTTCTGTTTCCAATCAACCCCTGGAACAGAGTCAACACCGCGCTCCCCAAAATGACAAAGGCGGCCACTTTTACGTTCCCAAATTCCGAATTCCGTTGCTCAATCCCTGCCTCGAACTTTCGCATGAAATCACCGCTCCTCGCCATGAGCCTTGCCACCGTCGCGTTCCTCACCCCCGAAGCGCAAGACCGCTCGCAAACCCGATCCATGGTCCTTTCGCGCGATGGCATCGTGGCAAGCGAACATCCCCTGGCGTCCCAAGCCGGCGCAACCGTGTTGGCCCAAGGAGGACACGCCGTGGATGCCGCGCTCGCCGCCAACGCCATGATGTCCGTCACCGCCCCCATGATGTGCGGCCCCGGCGGCGATCTTTTCGCACTCGTCTACGACGCCAAGACAGGCCAGACGTTTGGGCTCAACGCGAGCGGATGGGCCCCTCAAGCCCTCAACGCGGAATACCTCCGGCGTCTCGGCCACACCAACATGCCCCAGTCCGGCATTCATTCCGTCACCGTGCCAGGCGCCGTCGACGGATGGCTGGCGCTGCACCGCCGCTTCGGCAAGATCGGACTGAAGCAGGTGCTGGCTCCCGCCATCCTGACCGCGGAACAGGGAGTCCCCCTGACCGAATGGGTCGCCGCCTATTGGAAAGAGTCCGAAGCCAAGTTGCGCACGAACGCGGAATGCGCCCGGGTTTATCTGCCGCAAAACCGGGCACCCCGAGTCGGGGAGGTTTTCAAAAACCCCGATCTGGCGCGCACCTATCAACGCATCGCGAAATCCAAGCGTGCCGGGTTCTATGCTGGTTCCACCGCTCGCGCTTTCTTGAAGCTTTCTCGGGAACTCAAAGGGACCATCACTTCGGCAGACCTTGATGCTTTCACCTCAGAATGGGTCACCCCCATCTCCACAGATTACCGTGGCTGGACCGTCCAAGAAATCCCGCCTGGCGGCCAGGGCATTGCCGCTTTGCTCATGCTCAACATCATGGAGACCTTCCCCCTGAAGGGCTACGGAGCAGGTTCCGCCGACACGATCCACACCATCATCGAAGCGAAGAAGCTGGCCTATGCCGACCTTCTCCAATACATCGCCGATCCACGCCAAGCCAAAGTCCCCACGACTCATCTTCTGAGCAAAGCCTACGCTCATGCCCGCGCGAAATTGATCCACCCAAGCCGCGCCATGACCGGCCCGGAACCCGGACGGCCTTTCCACCCAGGAACCGACACCACTTACCTCTGCGCGGTGGATGCCGAAGGCAACATGGTGTCCTGGATTCAAAGCATCTATTCCGGTTTCGGTTCCGCCTTGGTCCCGGAAGGAACGGGAGTCCTGTTGCACAACCGCGCGGGCCTTTTCTCGCTCGAATCAGGCCATCCCAACGAACTGGCGGGACGCAAACGTCCCTTGCATACCATCATTCCCGCCATGATGATCAAGGACTCCCGCCGCATCGCCTTTGGCATCATGGGTGGCTTCAACCAAGCCCAAGCCCACGCTCAGTTTGTGTCCCATATCGCCGATTTTGGATTGAACATCCAGGAGGCCCTGGAAGCCCCGCGCTTCACCAAGTTGACCTTTGCCGGACGCGACATTCGCATCGAGGACCGCGTACCAGCCGCGGTCAGGGAGGAACTGAAGCGACGCGGGCACGAACTTCAAGTCCAGGGCCCTTTCTCTTCCGTGGTTGGCGGCGGCCAGGCCGTGATGAGAGACGAGAGCACTGGGGTCAATTACGGAGCCTCAGATCCTCGCAAGGACGGCGCCGCCCTTCCGCAACCCTTCTGGACACGACAGTCCTCAGCCGCCTCCCCGCGCAAGCGCTGAGGATCGCCCGCGTGAGACCTCCACGGCGCACCGTCGCCGCGCCCCCTCACGGAGCGGGGGCGACCCGCCGACCCACGGACCTGCTCATCCGCTTGTTCCGCCCAATTTCACCCGGTCGCCGCCAGCACGGACACTTCTTCACGATCGCAAGCCTTCAAGTCCTCACGAGGCGCGCTCGACAGTCCTGCCACGCCCGTGCGAAGCTCCTTCCGTGTTGGATGTCAAATTGCGCCGTCTCGAAGAAATGCTCGCCGGTTACGAGAGTTGCTTGGTGGCGTATTCGGGCGGAGTGGATTCGGTCCTGCTCGCGGCCATGGCGAATAAGATCCTGGGTCCCCGATCCCTCGCTGTGATCGCAGATTCTCCCAGCCTCCCGCGCCGAGAGCTGCAGGAGGCCTTGGACATTGCCCGAAGGTTCAACATCCCCGTCCGCGTTACCCGCACCTCGGAATTCGACAATCCCAACTACCTCGCGAATCCCGTCAATCGCTGCTATTTCTGCAAACACGCGTTGTTTACAGAGCTTGAACCCATCGCCAAGGCCGAAGGTTTCAGGGTCATTGCCTACGGAGAAAACGCTTCCGATCTCGGCGATCACCGCCCTGGAGCCACCGCCGCCGCCGAGTTTCAGATCCGGGCCCCGCTCAAAGAAGCCGGTTTGACCAAGAACGAGATCCGCGAACTCTCCACTCGATTGGGTTTGCCAACCGCCGACAAGCCTCAACTGGCCTGCTTGAGCTCGCGCATCCCATACGGCGAAGCCGTCACTCCCGAAAAACTGGCCATCATCGAACGGGCCGAAGAAGCCATTCGCCAGCTTGGTTTCAAAGAATTCCGAGTCCGCCACCACCAAGCGTCCGCCGGACTTCCCCTGGCCCGCATTGAACTCGCCCCGGCTGAAATGGAGCACTTCCTGGAATCCGGCGTGCGGGAATCCCTCGCCAAAGCGTTGCAATCCGCTGGCTATCAACACGTCACTTTGGACCTGTTGGGATACCGCCGCGGCAGTCTCCTGGAAGCGGCACCCATTCATTTCCGCCCCGTCCCAACCGATAATCATCGGTAGATGCCGGAAACTCTGGTCTGCCCTAACTCAACCCGTTCTCCAAAGCCGTCAAGGCCTGGAATTAGAGCCTCCCTTCGCTCGGCACTGCTCCTCTTCCTAGGAATCGCCACTCCTAGCCTGACCCTCACGGCGAGAGCCGAAGTGATTATCCCCGGAATCCAGGCCGCCCGACTCCAAGGCGTGGAGGCCGGCATCGTCCTCATTCAAGAACTCAACTGTTTCGGATGCCATTCTCCGGGAACAGGGGAAGGGTTCAAATCCAAGCCGCGTCTCGGTCCCGATCTGGCCGATGCCGGCTCCAGGCTCGAACTTCAATGGATTCGCGCTTTCCTCGAACAACCGCACCAACTCAAGCCCGGCACACCCATGCCCAATATGCTGCAAGCCTTTCCCGTGCAAGAGAGGCCCAAAATGATCGACCGGCTTGTCCACTTCCTGGCCGACCAGTCCGGCCACCAACCGGACGAACCCGTCGCCGCCAGCGATGCCATCATCGAGCAAGGCCGCCAACTCTATCATCGCGTTGGCTGCGTGGCGTGCCATGCCCCTTTCGATACACCCACCGGCTTGGCCACCCCCCTCAAACAAGGAGTCAATCCCGAACCCTCCCTCCCCACTTTGGCCGCTTCCATTCCCCTGGGCGATCTCGCCACCAAAACGACCGTCCGCTCGCTGGCGCGGTTTCTGATGGACCCCCTCAAAACACGTTCAACCGGGCGCATGCCTTCACTCGGGCTTTCCGACCCCGAAGCCTCCGCCATCGCCATGTACTTGGTCCGCGCCCAAGCCGTCTCCGGTTCCGAAGCACCTGCCCGCCAATTGTCCGGTGTCGCTTATCAGTATTTCGAGGGCGATTTCAGAGAACACCCTCCCGACTTCGCCAAACTGGTCCCCGTCGCCGCCGGCACTTCCACAAACTTTTCACTCGAGATGCGCCAGCGTGATGCCCATTTCGCGTTGAGATTCTCCGGCACGATCACCATCACCAATGCCGGCACGTACACCTTTTTCACCGATTCCGACGACGGATCCCTGCTCAACATCGGGAAAACCACCGTCGTCACCAACGACGGTTTCCATGCCGCCACCGAGCGCTGGGGTTCGATCCATCTCGATCAAGGCGAACATCCCATCGAAGTCCTGTATTTCAACGGGGGCGGTGAATCACTCCTCCGCGTACTCTATCAAGGCCCGCGCCTGCCGAAACGCCCCATTCCCGCCACGGCCCTCAGTCACTTGGCGGTTCCCATGACACCGGCCGGACGGGTGCCGTTCACCCTCGACATGACCAAAGTCATGGAGGGCCGCGAAGTCTTCTCAACCATCGGTTGCGCTCAATGTCACTCCGTCCCCGGCGGACAAGCACGAACCCAATTCGCTCCCTCGTTTCGATCGCTGGCCGATTCCAAAGCGGGCTGCCTTTCCGCCGCGCCTCCGGTCAAAGCTCCTCGCTACAACCTTTCCGAATCTCAACGCATCGCCATCGCCGCCGCGCTCCGCAACCCCTCCTGGCTGGACCGCAACATGCCCCCCTCCACTTCGGCCTCGCTCACCATGGCCTCCCTCCATTGCTACGCGTGCCATAGCCGCGACGGACTCGGCGGACCTGACGGCGACCGACTCGAGTATTTCCTCACCGAAGGGCAGCTTGATCTCGGGGACGAGGGCCGCATTCCTCCACACCTGACCGGAGTCGGCTCGAAGCTTCGTGAGGAAGCGCTCCGCAACGCACTCAACGAAGGCTTCCGCACCCGGCCCTACATGCAAACCCGGATGCCGCTCTTCGGCGACCACCAGGTCTCCGGCTTTCTCGCATGGTTCTCGCTCGCCGACGCCTTCGTCGGCGCCCAACAACCCCCGCCCTTCTCGGCGGCCTACGCCAAACATGGACGCACTCTGGTCGGCACGGACGGACTCTCTTGTATCTCTTGCCATAACATGGACGGAAAAAGATCGCTCGGCATTCCCGCCATGGATCTGGCCCACGTCGGACCGCGGCTCCGTTACGATTGGTTCCGACGCTACCTGCTCGATCCCGCCTCGCTCCGGCCCGGCACACGCATGCCCGCCTTTTGGACCGAAGGAAAAAGCTCCAAACCTGGCATTCTTGGCGGAGATCCCGAAAAACAAATCCAAGCGCTTTGGACCTACCTGCAATCCCCCAAACTCACGGGATTGCCCGAAGGACTCATCCAACCCAAACAAGAACTCATCCCTTCTCAGGAACCCATCCTCTACCGCAACTTCATCACCGGTGCAGGTCCTCGCGCCATCGAGGTGGGCTATCCGGAGAAAGTGAACCTCGCCTTCGATGCCGAAAACGTCCGGCTCGCCCTGGTCTGGCAAGGCGGGTTCATGGACGCCTCCCGCCATTGGACCGGCCGGGGCGAAGGATCCGAGCCGCCCCTGGGACACAGCGTGATCCCCATGCCCTCCGCACCGGCCTTCGCCGTCCTTCCCAGCCCGGACGCCCCCTGGCCCGCCGTACCGGGACGAAACAACGACTTCAAAATGATGGGCTACGAGCTCGACGCCAAACGCCGCCCGAAGTTTCTCTATCGATTTGGAACACTCCAGATCGAAGAATCCTTTGAACCCATTCCATCCGACCTCGATCACGGTTTGCGTCGCTCCTTCATCCTCCGCGGTTTGACCAGCGATCGATCCGTTTGGATGCGAGCCCTCGAAGGCCGCACCATCGTCACCCACGAAGGACCCACCTGGCTGGCCGATGGCCGAGTCCGCCTCCAACTCTTGCAGCCACCCACCCACAACGCGGTCGTCCGCAAGCTGCCCGGAGATCGCCGCGAACTCATCGTGCCCATCCCGAAAGACGCCGCTACAACCACGCTTACGATGGAGATCCAATGGTGATTCGTACGTTCATTCGCCCATCGCCCCTTGCACCGGCGGCCAAAGCCCGTTCTCCTCTTCTTCCCCTCTGGATCACCGCGGGACTCTTGTCCTCAGCCTGGATGGATCCCCTGCCCTCTCACGCCGCTGAAACCGCCCCCGCCCCGGCCTCGAGCGAGCCTCTTCCCAAGGAGGAGGACTTCTACCGCATCGTCACTCTGCCGATTCCGCCCGGAATCACCTTGGAAGCCGGGGCCATGGCCTTCTTGCAAAACGGTCAGCTCGCCGTAAGCACGCGACGAGGCGAAATTTATCGAGTGAACGGGGCCATGCAGGAGGACCCAGGCAAAATGAAGTTCCACCTCTTCGCCAGCGGACTCCACGAGGTCCTGGGCTTGGCCGAAAAGGACGGCTGGCTCTACTGCGCACAGCGCGGTGAAATCACCCGCATCAAGGATCTCGATCAGGACGGACGGGCGGATCGGTTTGAAACGGTTTCCGACAACTGGGGCCTCACCGGCGATTACCACGAATACGCGTTTGGATCGAAGTTTGACACCGAAGGCTATCTTTGGGTTGTCCTGTGCCTGACCGGATCATTCACCAGCGACGCTCCGTTCCGGGGCTGGTGCCTCCGCGTGGCGCCCGATGGGAAAACGATCCCCACCGCCAGCGGACTTCGTTCTCCGGGCGGCATCGGTGCCAATCATCTGGGCGAAATGTTTTACACAGAAAATCAGGGGCCTTGGAACGGCGCCTGCACCCTGAAGCATTTGGTCCCTGGCGATTTCATGGGCCATCCCAGCGGCAACACCTGGTACTCGCTCGCCCCCGAGATGGGCCCCAAACCACCAACCCCCGCCAGCGGAGGCCGCCTCCACCTCGAAGCGGAAAAGAATCCCCGCCTGCGCCCACCCGCCGTGTACTTTCCGTATCCCAAAAAGGGGCAATCCGCGAGCGGCATCGCCTGCGACACCACCGGCGGCGGTTTCGGACCATTCACCAACCAACTCTTCGTTGCCGATCAAGCTCACAGCACAGTCATGCGGGTCTCCCTCGAGAAGGTCAACGAAGTCACTCAAGGCGCATGTTTCATGATGCGCCAGGGCTTCGACTCCGGAAATCTTGCCCTCGAATTCGCACCCGACCACTCTCTCATGGTGTATGGCACCGACCGGGGATGGGGCGCCCGAGGAGGCAAACCCTTCGCCCTGCAACGCCTCGTGTGGAATCAGAAAACACCCTTCGAAATCCGCCAGATGCTCGCCAAACCGGACGGGTTCGAACTCGTCTTCACGACGTCAGTTCAAACCGCCACCGCATCCAACCCGGCGGACTTCCAACTGAAAACCTACACCTACATTTACCAAAGCCGGTACGGCAGTCCCGAGGTCGATCCCACCCGGCTCAAGGTATTGTCGGCAACCCCAAGCCCGGACGACCTCCGCGTCAGGCTGAAAACAAACAAGCTCATGGCGGGACACGTCCACGAACTGAAGATCACAGGGTTACGTTCCGCCAATGGCCTGCCGCTCCTTCACGGGGAAGCCTATTACACGATGAATCAAATTCCCAAAGTGACGAACTGACGGGAAGGGCTCGTCCGTAAGATTGGCCCTCCGTTGAGCTCACCGGCGGTCGACCCGGTCATGCCGTCGAAGTTCCGCCTCATTCCAAAGATGCTGCGACTCAAGACAGCGAAACCGCACGGAGAGTAGGCCAATTTCACCCTGAAAATGGCAATTCAGCAGCGTCGAGATGCGCCAAACCCGCCACCAACCGCAGAAGGATCGAAGGAACCAGGGCGCTCAAGGCAGACCCTGCCTCCGCGTTGCCCCCGTCATGGATGAGCGCAGACGTTCCTGCGGCCCCCAGACCCGTCAAAAAGGCAGCAGCTTCTTCTTGAGCAAATCCCCCACTTTGCGCCCATCCCGTTTCTTGGTGGATTTCTCGGACTCCCCGCGTCCGGGTTCCTCCTCTTCCCGGGCCTGCTTCGTCATCTCCGTCATCATCATCTCCTGCATGTTGGCGTAACGGGTGTAACCCGAGGGAATCTCGAAAAGTTCCCCCGCGGGCTTCGCAAGCTTCACCTCCTGAAAATCCAGGCGCATCGACTGCCCCTGACTCATGGTTTCAATGCGAACGGGAAACTGCTTCAGATCCGTCGCATTCCAAACGGTCGATTCATGACGCGTCCCCTGTGCATCCGTCACGACCACCCGGTTCTTCTCACAGGGATGGCCGTCCACCGTCTCTTTCCCAATCAAAGTAACCTCCATCTTGGATGCGTTCGGGACCGCGGATTCAACCGTCCCCGTCAACGCGGTCTCCAGGTAGCTTTTCAATCCCGGCCAGACGGAATAACTCAAACGTTTGTCAGGACGCGTGATCGCGATCATTTTGTCCATCCCGGCCGCCGCCGCATCCTCCGCCGCCTTCGCTCGCCCTCACTGCATGCCCGCCAAATCCATCTCGAAGCGAGTCTTGCTCTCATCCACGAACATCTTGCCCGGAATCTTGATGGATTCCGTTCCATCCTTGGTGGACATCACCATCGTGGCCGAAAAAGCAGAATGGTCACCAAACAGCCGCCCCGCCGCTCCCTGAAAATCCGGACCACTCGGCATTTTCCCAAACTGGGCAAAACCCGCCGTGGGGATCAACCCAAGGCATCCCGCCAACACCCATCGTAAGATCCATGAAGCCGTCGCATTTCGAGCACGCATAAGTCAAAACTCCCATGAAGTGTTCTACCGCGATCTGGAATGACTCGCTCATTTCTGACAGGGGAAACCTCGCTCGAACCTCGACGATTGTCGATGCGAACTTCAACCGCATCACCGCTACCCCCATCATCCCCCCTCAGTCCAAGCTCACCCGCCTCCCCCGGTCCCGCCGCCACACCACAACCAAAGCCACCCATCCCACCAGCAACAATCCCCCCACCGTCCAGGTGCCCACGTCCGGATGGTCTGGAGCCAGCCAGAGCGAAGCGGCCCCGGCGGCCGGACCCGCGAAAATGCCCACGCCCAGCGCCGCTTCGTGCAACCCGCCGTGCTCCCCATGCGCATCACCGGCATCCATCGAATAGAAAAGCGAGGAGTAATAAATCAATCCCAATGCCAGTCCGAAAACCAACTGCGCTCCCACCGCAACCGCCAGATTCGGAGCCAGCAACAATCCCATAAATCCCGCGATCAATCCGGCATAGGCGGTAAAAAACCAGGAGCGCCGGTAATGCCATCCGGTCCACTTCCACAAAATCGCAAAGGCCGCGAACCGCCCGAAAAACCACAGCGAACAGAAGAAACCCACCGCAGACGGCGGCAGGGCAAAGCGCTCCGCCAGTGTCGGAATTACGGGCAGCACGGAATTGATCGCGATGTAGGCAAAGGGATTCGCCAGCCAGGCCATGTGCAGAAAGGACTTCGCCTTCGCGATGGGACGCGGATTCAACTCACGCCCCGCCCCTTCAAGGGCTCGCCCGGCTCCCAAAGGCCGGCAGTCGACAGGTCGGATCAACAGCACGAGTTGCAGGGCGTGCAAAAGTGCCGGCACCCAGAAACGCGAGTTCTCTCCCAACGCCTCGATCAAAGCGCCCCCCGCGAAATAAGCCACCGAACACGAAGCGGCCCACACGAGATTGTAAATGCCCAGCGCCCGCTGCAATCCCAACGGCGTCTCCTTCGTGGACGCCATCGCTTCCAAGGCCGGCCACGTGAACGCCATGCCAAAGGACCACACCGACACGACCGCCACATGCACGGCCAAATCCCGGCTGAAACTTGCGGCCAGCATGGAAAGACCCATGACGCTGAAACCCAAGCGCAGCGACTTCTCGTATCCTTGGCGCTGCGCATAACGCCCCGCCAAAATCGAAAACGCCGCGTAAATCAACCCGTGCCAGGCCGCCAGGGCCAGATTGGCCCGGTCCCCAAACCCGAAGTGCTCACGGGTGAAGAAGAAATAGTAAAGAAAGTAAATCGAAGTCGCGAAAGAGTTCAGGCTCTCCAACACGAACACCCTCGCCTTTCCGCCCCAGAGGAACCTCAAACGTTACCCTTTCGTCTCCGCGCGGAACTCCCGCACCGCATGCTCACGCGCATTCTCAAAAAAAGAACACTACACCATCGCCCAAGCGGGTGGATGCTCGAGCCGGAACAACCGTTCCCCAGCCTTGGGCACCCACAACACCCCCTCGTCCTCGCGATGAGCAAAGGTCTCAGCCTGAATCGTCGCCGGATCGCGATATCCCAAATTGATGGAACGGCACTTGGCCTCCGAGATCGCGGTCGCCAGCGTGACACGCGCCCGTGGTGTCTCCACCCCGTTCTCAAAAGTGCCGAGCCCATAAACATGAATCGAGTGCGCCAAAACTCCCCACGGGAACGACTGAAATCGCTCCCATTGCTTCAAAAAATAGTCCCGGCAATGATACCCCACCTGCTCGATCACCCGCCCGTGCGTGAAGCTCACTTCGCGAATGTGCGGCGCGTAAATGATCAACTCCCCGCCATCCGCCAGCACCGGCTCCAGCTTGTACATGCACTTGCCACCCGTCCAAATCTCGTCATACATCGCAGGCGCGCAGGCCAAAATGGTCTTGAACGGACGCGGCTTCAGCGTGATGTGCAAAAGGGCCGATAAATCCGCCGCGGCCGACCACGCTTCCTCCGGCGTGCCGGCGTACAAGCCCGACAACTCCCCTTTCGCCCCAACCACAAGGCAAAAACAAAGCTTGGGAACGTTCACCATCGACCCCGCGTGATCGATCACGCGCCGCACCGGAGTCCACTTGTTCCCAATGATCTTCGGCGTGCTGATCACCGCCCCCAGCCAATGAAAGAAATTCAACACTTCGGGCCCGGCCACTCCCGGAAATAAATATTTGTTCCCTCCCGAGAATCCCACGACCTCGTGCGGAAACACCGGCCCCACGATCACCACCTGATCGTAATCGAAGAGCATCTTGTTCACCCGCACCGGCACGTCCATCGCAAAACGGCCCTCCGACAACCGGTGAATCTCCGCCGCGGAAATCGTCCCGAGGGTCCACAATGCCGCCTCATCGTCCCAGGCATGGTTAAAAAACCGTACCGCCCCATAGGGACCCCTCCGTTCTTCCACGGAAATCTCAAGCCGACCGCAAATCGCTTCCTCGCTCATCGGTTGGTGGGTGCCCAGCGCCACCAGCACGTCCAATCCCGCCACCTCAGTCCGCAATTCAGCATGGATCGCTTTAAACAACATCCCCACCGGCGCGGTCCGCGTTCCGTCGGGAATGATCAATAACACGCGCTTCCCCCGCCAATCCCCGCCCCGGCATGCGGCCGAAACAATGTCGCGCGTCTGCCCCTCGTCCAACCCTGCCTCCGCCATCCTTCCTGTTGCCGCCATAAAATTCCTAAATGGTCTGCGCCAAAAATCCTCCGTCCACGCGCAGATCGGTCCCGGTCACAAAACTGCTGGCCTTCTCGCTCGCCAGGAAAACCGCCGCCCCGATCAATTCCCGCGCTTCGCCAAACCGCCCCATCGGAGTATGCGCCCAAATCGATTTCGTCCGCGGAGTCGGCGAACCGTCCTCGTGAAACAGCAGCTTGCGGTTCTGCTCCGCCGGAAAAAAACCGGGCGTAATCGAGTTGACCCGCACTCCCGACGCCGCCCATTCCCTCGCCAGAAACTGCGTCAAGCTGAGGACCGCCGCCTTGGCCGCCGAGTAGGCCACGACGCGCGACAGCGGGATGTGAGCGGAAACGCTCGCAATGTTGATAATCGAACCCCGGCCCCGTGCCGCCATCCCCGCCCCAAATTCCTGGCAGGGCAGCAACACGCCACCCACCAGATTCAAATCAAAATTCGCCTGCCACGCCGCCAACCCCAACTGCTCAAAAGGCCGCTCCGGCGTCACCGTGGCGTTCGGATCGTTTCCGCCCGCCGCATTCACCAATATGGTCGTGGCTCCCAAGGCCTTCTGCACCTCGGCATGCGCCCGCGACAAACTCTCCAACTTCAAGGCGTCCGCCGCGAAGTAATGGGCGTCCCCCCCCTTCTCGCAAATCCGGTCCGCACGCTCGCGGCCCTTGTCGCCATTGCGACCCAGGATCGCCACGTGCGCACCCGCCAAAGCCAGTCCCTCGGCCATGGCACCGCCGAGGACCCCCGTCCCTCCAAGCACCACCGCCACTTCTCCTTTCAAACTAAAAAGATTCATACTGAACTCGCCAAACCTTCCGCCGTTTTCCTCAACAATGCCTCCACCGAAAACGGTTTGACCAACCGCCCCAGCCTCAACCCATTCGACGCCATCAGCATTTCCTCCTTCTCATCCACTTCGCTCAACAAAATGATCCTCGCGTCTTGTCTCAAATAGCGCATCGCCCGCGCGGTCGTCACGCCGTCCAACACCGGCATGCGAAAATCAATCAGGGCCAGCATGACCTCGGCCGGCTGCCGGGCAAACAACGCCACCGCTTCCGGACCCTCCTTCACCGCCGCGCGCGCCATGTGCACCGCAAGCAGGATCGGCGTCAGGCTGTCCTTCAAATCGTGGGCGATGCCGCCGGCCAGCGTGCCCACGCTCTGCAGACGCTGCATGCGCAGGAACTGGCTCTGCAAACGCTTCTTCTCGGTCACGTCGCGCACCAGGATCTCGACAGAAGGCGCGGTATCCCACTCGAAATACCCCGCCGTGATTTCCGCCGCGAAAGGCTCGCTCCCAGGCGGTTCAAACACCGTCTCGAGCGAGACGGGTTCGGCGTCCTTTTGAGTCAAAGGCGCAATCTCCCGGGCAAACGCATCCCGCTTGCCTCGCGCCACCAACCCAATCACCGATTGCCCGATGAGGCTCTGGTCGTCACGCCAGCCCAGCATCAAGCGAAACGCCTGGTTCGCCACCCGGATATGCCCAACCTCGTCCACGAACTCCAGCGTGTAGCCATCCGCGGCCAGAAAGGTCTTCAGGATCTGCTGGGAAATGATGTCGTCCTCGGCGATTGAGATGGTGCGTGGCGTTTCCATATCCTTCAAGATCGACACGGTTCGCTCCCGTGGCTCAAGCGATAACTCTCCGCGCTTCACTCGCGCGCGGCAAGGCGAAAGGCACTTCGACATCGAGGCAAGTTTCGGCTTTCGCACACTCATCGCTCCGCTATGCTGCCGACCGCATCCTCCGCCACATCATGAAAACGATCACCCTCGGAAAAAGCACCCTCCATCCAAGCCGCCTCGCCTACGGATGCTGGCGCCTCGGCGGCTCCTGGGAACCCAGCGAGATTTCCCCCGAACGCGAAGCCGTCGCCCGCAAAGCCATCCTCACCGCCTTCGAACAAGGATTCACCTTCTTCGATCACGCCGACATCTATTGCCACGGGCACTCCGAAACGCTCTTCGGCAAAGTGCTCCACGAGGTCTCCGGCATGCGCGATCAAGTAACCCTCGCCACGAAATGCGGCATCCGCCGCAAAGGCGAACCCAACCCCGACAGCCCTTACCGCTACGATTACTCCTCGGAGCACATCATCCAGGCCTGCGAGGGATCGTTGCGCCGACTGGGCGTGGACACCCTCGATCTGTTCCAACTCCACCGCTACGACCTGCTGACGCATCCCGAAGAAGTCGCGCGCGCCTTCCAAACGCTCCGTCATCAGGGCAAAGCGCGCTGGTTCGGAGTCAGCAATTTCACGGCCTCCCAGTTTCGCACCCTCCAATCCTTCCTCAACGAGCCGCTCATTTCCAACCAGGTGGAAATCAGTTTGATCCGGCTCGATCACCTGCTCGATGGCACTCTCGACCTGTGCCTTTCCGAGAAAGTTTCGCCACTGGCCTGGAGTCCTCTCGCCGCCGGACGCCTGGCCAGCCACTCCGCCATCGATCTCAACTCCCCCGATCATGCCCATCGCGCCCAACTGCGCGAACGCCTCGACGTCGTCGCCCACGCGCGCCATACCTCCCGATCAGTCATCGCCATCGCCTGGCTCCTCGCCCACCCCGCCGGCATCATTCCCATCATCGGCGCCACCACACCCGACCACATCGTGGACGCCGCCAAGGCAGAGTCGCTCGAACTCACGCGCGAGGAATGGTACGGGCTTTACGAAGCCGGCCTCGGCCATCGCCTGCCTTGAATTCTTTCACGGCCTGGGCATGCTCCGCGCCGTGCCATCCGCCCGTTCGCATTCCCCTCCCGCTTCTGCTGGCTTCTTCATGCCCGCGGAATGGTCGCCCCACCGCTCCACCTGGTTGACTTGGCCCCGCCCGGCCGGGATCAGCTTCCCGGGACGCTACGACGAGGTGCCGCCCGTCTACGCCAAATTCATCCGTGAATTGACCCACGGCGAAGACGTCAACATCAACGTCTGGGACGCCACCATGGCTCAAGACGCCGCCTCGCGCCTCCTCCGCCTTGGCGCGGCGATCGACCGGGTCCACTTCCACACCTTCCCATCGTACGAACCCTGGTGCCGCGACCACGGTCCGATCTTTCTCAACCGCATCCCATCCTCGCCGGATACATCGCCCGAAAACCAAGCCATCGTCGATTGGCGCTACAACGCCTGGGGCGGTAAGTACCCTCCCTTCGATCTGGACGACGCCATTCCTCAGCACGTCGCCAACCTGCGCCGCCTTCCCCTCTACAGCCCGGACATGATTCTCGAAGGCGGCGCGATCGATGTGAACGGACAAGGCGATTTGCTCACCACCGAAGCCTGCCTCCTCAACCCCAATCGCAATCCCAACCTCACTCGGGACGCCATCGAGACCTTCCTGCGCTCCTACCTGGGCGTGCAGCGCGTCCATTGGCTCGGCGAAGGCATCGTCGGGGACGACACCGACGGCCACGTGGACGATCTTTGCCGGTTCGTCGCGCCGGACACCATCGTCACCATCATCGAGGAAGATCCCGCCGACCCAAATTATGCACGGTTGCGGGACAATCGCGAGCGGCTTGATCATCTCCGCGGAGCCGAAGGACGTCCCTTCCGCATTCTCGAACTGCCCATGCCTGGCGTGGTGGAACACGACGGGCAGCGGCTTCCCGCCAGTTACGCCAATTTCTACATCGCCAACGCGGCCGTCATCGTCCCGACTTACCGCCATCCCAATGACGCCAAGGCGATCGAAATCTTAAGCCGCTGTTTTCGCGACCGGCCTGTCATCGGACTGGACTCCATGAATCTCATCTGGGGCCTCGGTTCCTTCCACTGCATCAGCCAGCAGGAGCCGCTTCCCCTGCCGCCCCCGTCCGCCCACCCACCACCCCATTCCCCGATTGCCAGTCCAAGAGTTCAAGGCTAGTTTCTCCCAGACCGGTTTGAAATCGGATGGTTGCGTTCTCCGACATGCCATGCGGATGAATCAACTCGAAACCCACGCGCCCATGCGCCCCGTCCCAGGACGAGCGGCCAACTCTCGCGTCGCTCATCCAATGACCCACCGGTCGTTTGTTCCATGCTCGCTCAAATACTGACCTATCTGTACGTCATCGCGGCCGTTGTTCTCCTGTTCGGCGCCGCCGTCTTCGTCCACGAATTCGGCCACTACTGGGTGGCCCGCAAACGGGGCCTCAAAGTCGAGGCCTTCGCGATCGGATTTGGTCCCAAGATCTTCGGATGGACCAAGGATGGCATTGAATACTCCTGGCGTTGGATCCCTGCGGGAGGTTACGTCAAACTCCCTCAGATGATCACCTCGGAGGCCATCGAGGGGACGCACCAAGGCGAACCCCTTCCCCCCGCCTCTCCGTGGTCCAAAATCCTCGTGGCGTTCGCCGGTCCCCTGATGAACGTGGTCTTCGCCTTCGCCATCGGCACCTTCATTTACTTCGTCGGACTCCCGGTTCCCGTCAACCCCTCCATCATCGGCTATGTGAAAACGGACAGCCCGGAGGGCAAACTCGGCATCCAAGCCGGCGATGCCATCGTCGAGGTGGACGGCAAACCCACGCGCTCCTGGGAGGACGTTTACCAAATCACGGCTCTCGCCCGAACGAATGTGCTCAAAGTCGTTCTCGATCGCGCGGGCACTCGCTCGACCTACAACCTCGAAACACGCGAAAACACGCCCCTCCCGCTCAAGGTCCTCAACCTGAATCCCCAAGACCATCCCGTCATCTTCAAAGTCGAACCGGACGGACCCGCCGACAAGGCCGGCCTCAAAACGCAGGACAAATTCATGTCCTTCGCCGGCATTCCGGTCCACAGCCAGGAACAATTGGTGGACCTCATCCGGAAGCGCGGCGGTGAACCCAGCGAGGTCGTCGTGGAACGAAACGCCCAATCGCTTACCCTCAACGTGACCCCGATGTTCGATCCCCAAACCAAACGCGGACGCATCGGCGTCGGCCTTTCCTCGGGCTCCATTCGATACGAGGTCCAAAAGCCGGGTCCAACGCCCTGGGCACAAGTCAAAGAGACGCTGGACCTCATGTACAACACGTTTAGCGCGCTGGTGCATTCGGAACAAACGGGAGTCGGGGCCAAGGACCTGAGCGGTCCCGTCGGAATCCTCACCATCATGGCCGCTCACGTCAAAACCGATTACCGGCTGGCCCTCAAGTTCCTCGTCCTCCTCAACATCAATCTCGCGATTCTCAATCTCCTCCCCATTCCCGTGCTGGACGGCGGCCACATCGTCATGTCGGTCATCGAAAAAATCCGTCAGCGCCCGCTCAGCATCAAATTTGTCGAATACACCACCACCGCCTGCGCGCTGGCGCTGATCTCCTTCATGCTCTACGTGACCTTCCACGACTTCCGCCGCTTCTCCCTCTTCAAATCCTTCTTCCAACGCGAAACTCAAATCGAGCAAACCCCACCCCCCTCCCCCATTCCCGCTCCTGCTCCCGCCCCACGATAACCACTCGCGAGCGTGCATCAGCTCCACTCCCAGTCGGAACAATCGCCCCCCTCCTTGCCATGAACTTTTGTTCATCCCTCTTCCGCTACCAACGACGCCCGACACGCGAAGTCGTCGTGGGCGACCCGAATCGTGGCGGTGTGGTCATCGGCGGACACCACCCCGTGGTCAAACAGTCCATGCTCACCTGCGACACCATGGACACCGCCTCCTGCATCAGCCAAACCCTCGATCTCGTCGCCGTCGGCTGCCAAATCGTCCGCATCACCGCTCCCACGGTGAAAGACGCCGCCAACCTCGAAGTCATCACCCGCGAACTCCGCGCCCGCGATTGTTTCGTTCCCCTCGTGGCGGACATTCACTTCAAACCCGAAGCCGCCCTCGAGGCCGCCCGCTGGGTCGAAAAGGTCCGGATCAATCCCGGCAACTACGCCGATTCGAAGAAATTCGCCATCAAAGAATACAGCGAGCAACAGTACCAGGCCGAACTGGCCCGCATCGACGAACGTTTCACACCGCTCGTCCTGCTCTGCAAACAACTCGGTCGCGCCATGCGCATCGGGACCAACCACGGTTCCCTCAGCGACCGGATCATGAATCGATTCGGCGATTCCGCCCTGGGCATGGTCGAAAGTGCCCTCGAGTTCGCCCACATCGCCCGCCGGCATGACTTCCACAACTTCGTGTTCTCCATGAAGTCAAGCAACCCCAAGGTCATGATCCAATGCTACCGGCTGCTCGTCGCCCGCCTCCATGCCCTCGGACCGGATTGGAACTACCCCATCCATCTCGGCGTCACGGAAGCCGGGGACGGAGAAGACGCCCGCATCAAGAGCGCCATCGGGATCGGCTCGCTCCTCTGCGACGGCGTCGGCGACACGATTCGCGTCTCCTTGACCGAGGATTCGCCCAACGAGATTCCCGTTTGCAACTCCCTCCTGGCGCAAGTCTCGAAGCTCACCCAAACCCAGGCCGACTTTTCCGCTTCACTCGTCCCTTTCCAGCCTTTCGAGTATTCACGCCGCGACACTCCTGAAATTGAGCTGAACGAAACCGTCCGCTGCGGCGGCCAGCAAACCATACGCGTCGTCGTCACCCAAGCCGTGTTCGATCAATTGGCTCCGAAAATCCGACCGCGCGATGATGTGCGCCCGGAAGCCGTTTATGAAGAACTCCAAGTTCAGGAGGTCGACCCCACCGAAGACTTTACCACGGCTTGCGACGCACAACTCATCACCGTCCGTGACGGCGTCGCCCTGCCCACCCTCGCCGCCTTCCGCCTCTTGGCCGCGAAACTCCGCCAACTGGGGTTCCGTAATCCCATCCTTCTCAAAGATTGCCTCCATTTTGAATCGACGCCCCCCCCACCCGATGTCGCCCTCCTGCGCGCCTCGGTCAACCTAGGCTCCCTGCTCGCCGACGGGATCGGCGACGCCATCCTCGTTCGCGGCGAATGCGGTGCCGGACAATCCCTCCGTCTCGCGTTCAACATCCTCCAGGCCGCCGGTTGCCGTTCCTTCAAAACCGATTACGTCGCCTGTCCCTCCTGCGGACGCACCCTTTTCAATCTCCAAACGGTCACCGCACGGATCAAGTCCCGCACGGACCACCTCAAGGGGGTCAAAATCGCCATCATGGGATGTATCGTCAACGGCCCCGGAGAAATGGCCGACGCCGATTTCGGATACGTCGGGGGCGCTCCCGGCAAAATCAATCTCTACGTCGGAAAAAAGCCGGTGAAATTCAACATCCCGGAAACCGAAGCCGTGGATCGGCTGGTGGATCTCATCCGGGAACACGGTAAATGGGTGGAACCAGACCTCGTGCCCGCCCTTGCCCCGGAGTCCTGAGGTGGAGTCCTTCGAACTCGCCGCCCCCTACCAACCCGCCGGCGATCAACCCGCGGCCATCCGAGCCCTCACGGAGGGTCTCCGTCAGGGCCATCCGCACCAAGTTCTCCTCGGCGTCACCGGTTCGGGAAAAACATTCACCATCGCCAACGTCATCCGCAACGTCAACCGCCCCGCGCTCGTCATCTCCCACAACAAGACCCTCGCCGCCCAGCTCTACGCGGAATTCAAATCCTTTTTCCCCCGCAACGCGGTGGAATACTTCGTCAGCTACTTCGACTTCTACCAGCCCGAGGCTTACATCCCCCGCACCGACACCTTCATCGAGAAGGACTCCAGCGTGAACGAGGAGATCGAGCGCCTGCGCCTCTCGACCATGAGCTCCCTGTTCTCCAGGCGCGATGTCATCGTCGTCGCGAGCGTCTCTTGTATCTATGGCATCGGCAGCCGTGAGGACTACGAGGCTTCCATCATCCCCGTCCGCGTGGGACAAGCCCTCAACCGCGATCAACTCCTCTGCCGGCTCGTCGATCTCCAATACCACCGGAACGACATGGAGTTTTCCCGGGGTCATTTCCGCGTTCGCGGCGACGTCGTCGAACTCTGTCCCTCCCACTCCGAAGACGCGCTCCGCTTCGAATTCTTTGGCGACGAGGTCGAGCGCCTCACCCGCTTCGATCCCCTCACCGGCGAAACCCTCGAACCGCTCGAAAGCCTCACGATCTATCCCAGCAAACAATACGTCACCCCCATCGAAAAAACCAAGTCCGCCCTCCTCACCATCCGCGAGGAACTCGGCGAACGCGTCGCCTGGTTTGAAAGCCAGGGCAAACTCCTCGAAGCCCAACGCGTCAAAATGCGAACCGAATATGATCTCGAAATGCTCGAGGAGATGGGGTTCTGCACCGGCATCGAAAACTACTCCCGCCACCTCAGCGGTCGCCCCCCCGGCTCCCGCCCCTACACACTCTTCGATTTCATGCCCGCGGACTATGTCCTCATCATCGACGAGTCCCACGCGACCCTCCCGCAAATCGGCGGCATGTCCGCCGGCGATCGTTCCCGCAAAACGGTGCTGGTAGACCATGGTTTCCGCCTGCCCAGCGCCCTCGACAACCGCCCTCTCCGCTTCGACGAATTCCAAGCCTGGCAAAAGCAATCCATCTACGTCAGCGCCACCCCGGCCCCACTCGAAACGGATTGGGCCGGACCCCGGGTCGTGGAACAAATCGTCCGGCCCACCGGGCTCGTCGACCCCAAAATCACGGTGAAACCCCTTCGCGGCCAAATCGACGATCTCATCGAGGAAGCTCGCAAACGCGTCGAACGCAAGGAACGCGTGCTGGTCACCACCCTGACCAAGCGCAATGCCGAGGAACTCGCCGACTACCTGCGCAACATCGGAATCAACGTCCGCTATCTCCACAGCGAAATCGACGCCATCGAACGCGTCGAAATCCTCCGCGCCTTGCGAAGGGGGGATTGTGAAGTGCTCGTGGGCATCAACCTCCTCCGCGAAGGGCTCGACCTGCCCGAAGTCTCACTGGTTGCAATCCTGGACGCCGACAAGGAAGGCTACCTGCGCTCCGCCACCAGCCTCATCCAAACGGCCGGCCGCGCCGCCCGCCACCTCCACGGCGAGGTCATTCTCTACGCGGACCAGATAACTCGAAGCATTCGCAGATTCTTGGAGGTCTCCAATTACCGCCGGGAAAAACAGCTCGCCCACAATCAGGCCCACGGCATCATCCCTCGCTCCGTCAGCCGCGCCATCGAAGGCAGCCTCGTGACCAGGGAAACCGCGCAAAAGAAATCCGCCTTCGTCCTCAAGGAATCCACCACCCATTTCGACCTGGTCGATACCATCCGGGAACTCAACGCGGAAATGCTCGAAGCCGCCAACAACCTCGAATTCGAAAAAGCCGCGCTGCTCCGCGACCAAGTCAAGGAACTCAATCGCCTGCTGGAAGGCGGTGCCGCCGGAACGTCGACCACCAGCCCCCCTCTCGCGACCTACCCTCGCCCGTCTCGCAAAAAAGCAGGCGCCGCACGACCCACCAGACGCGGTTGATCGCTGGGCTTCTGGCTGTCGCCCTCCGGGTTGGGCCGTCCTCCAACTCCACCGAAAACAGCGAAGAACCGATCGATGCAGATCAATGGCCGTTGCCAGGTCAATCCAACCTCCCCGCCGGTCGAACACCCCTCCCCACCTCGCCGGTCAGGCTGTCGCCCAAATCTCGCCGCACCCGAACCGCCGCCTCCTCCAGCCGATTCGCCATGTCCGGCCTTTGATCAATCAAATTCTTTCGTTCCGCAGGATCCTCTTTCAGATGGTAGAGAGCCCGCTCCTGACGCTGCGTCCGCAGAGTCCCCGGTTTTCCACCACGCCCCGGAGGCATCGGCTTCAGATAGGCGTGAGGAAAGTGGAGCTTCCAATCCCCGACGCGAATGGCCTGCAACTCCTTTCCCCAATAATAGGCGAAAGCTTCCCTCCCGGGATCGCCGCCCGCCTTCCCGGTCAAAATCGGCCAAAGGTCGCGTCCATCCAGGATCCTTCCGGGCGAAAGCACAGCACCCGCCCTCGCCGCCACCGTGGGAAACCAGTCCATGCTCGAAACCCAATGCCAGATCTTCTTTCCCTTCGGCAAAACACCAGGACAGGACACGATGCATGGCACTCGAACCCCACCCTCAAACGTCGTCCCCTTGCCCTCCCTCAATCCCGGCGCCCATCCCGCGTGATCGCCATAGGACAACCAGGGTCCGTTGTCCGATGTAAAAATGACGAGGGTGTGCTTTCTCAGCCCCAACCTCTCCAACGCCTCGACCATTCGCCCCACGGAATGATCCACTTCCTCCAACACGTCGCCGAACAATCCCCGCTTCGTCCTCCCCCGAAAACCTTCCCCCGCAAACAACGGCACATGAGGCATGCTGTGCGCCAAATAAATGAAAAAGGGCCGTGCCCGGTGCGTCTCCATAAATCGAATGGCCCGATCCGTGTACTCCCCCGTCAATCGCGACTGGTCCGGATTCAACGCCACCACTTTCTCGCCCTCCATCAGCGGCAAGTCCGGATACGTTCCGGTCGGATGCCTCGGCCACATGTCGTTCGAATAAGGAAGTCCGTAATACTCATCAAACCCGTGCCGCAAGGGGGAGAATCTCGGATGATCACCCAGATGCCACTTCCCCAATACCGCCGTCGCGTAGCCTCGCTGCTTCAGGATCTCGGCCATCGTGATCTCCTCTTCGTGGATCCCCGTTTTCGACCCGGGTCCCAGAGCGCCAAGAATCCCCACCCGGTTGGGATAACACCCCGTCAGCAGCGCCGCCCGAGAGGCCGAACACACGGCCTGCGGCACAACATGCCGCTTCAAGATTACGCCTCCTCTTGCCAAGCGATCCAAATGCGGAGTGCGATACCCCTTCGCCCCATAACAACCAAGATCACCAAAACCCAAATCGTCCGCAAAAATCAGCACCACATTCGGAGGGTTCCGCCCCGCGTCCGCATGGGCAACCATCCAGCCCCCCAAAACCACCACCACGAGGAATAGGTTCATGGCCAAAGCCTGGACCTTTTCTCCCCTTGACCCAACCCGAATCCGCCGAACTCCGCTCACCTCCAAACGCTCGAAATAGTGTCACAACAGGCTTCTTCCCAACCTCGCTTTCTCACACCATCCCCTCCATGCACGACGTCATCGCCCGCCTCGAAAAGCACCTGGAGTCGCCGCCCCGCGTCGGACAGTGCGTTTATATCGCCCAGTCCGCCACCGTCCTCGGCGACGTGGAACTCGGTGACCACTCAAGCATCTGGTACCAAGCCACCCTTCGTGGGGATATCGAAAGGATCGTGGTCGGACACCATAGCAACATCCAGGATAACGCCGTCGTCCACCTCGCCGATGATCTCCCCTGCATCATCGGCCATCACGTCACGGTCGGACATTCCGCCATCGTCCACGCATGCACCGTTGGAGACGAAACCTTGATCGGGATGGGAGCCATCGTGCTCGATGGGGCCATCATCGGAAACCAGTGCCTGATCGGCGCCGGAGCGCTCGTCACCCCCGGCACTCGCATTCCCGATGGATCTCTGGTTCTGGGAAGGCCGGGAAAGGTCGTTCGAAAACTCCCGGAGTCAGAACGAGCAAGTCTCAAACTTTGGGCAGAAAAATACGTGGCCAATGCCGCTTACTGCCTGGCGCGTGGAATCCAGGTCGGCACGCCGCTCACCGTGCCTCCCCGAGGCATCCCATCCCAAACCAGAGGCGCTGGTCACGAGCAGGGCGGGTGATTCCTTCCTGCGATCCGCGGGCGAAAGAGGGTTGGCGCCTCACCGAAAGTTCACCCAATCCTCGTTCCAACTCTCGAATGAGACCTCGCATCCTCTTGGACCTCGCCACCGACCCCCTCCTCGCCACCCACGAGTTCTTCGCCATCGGCGACCAGGATTTCCTCCGTTCATCCACGCCATTTCCACCGCGAGCACCGGAACCGAAATAACCTATTCTTGCCTGTTTTATCATCAGACAAGCGAAATCACTCTTGGAAAGACGCAGCCAGGGAAGAAAATCGGTTTCTTGCGGTCTTGGATGAAACATTCTTGGCGAATTCTTGTCATGAATTCGAACCGCAATCGTGGTGGTTGTGCCATTCGCGACAAAATCGACGGATTGGCGAAGCATGAGTGAACAAGGCTCCGTTCGCTCTTCAGCGAGGTTCCTGACTGTGTGGACCAGCCATGACCGCAAAACGAGAACTGCTCTTCGACCCCAAACTCGGCAAGACACGCCCCTTCTTCCCTCACGAGCCTTCCATCACCAGCGCCGCCGCGGATTGGCAAGGCATTCTCTTGGAACAGATTCGATTTTCCCAAGTGGAATGCAAAGACGTTTACTGCGTCAACCACGTCGTCTTTCTCCAACTCAACCAAACCACGGAGGTCGAATACGAATGCAACGGCAAGACCGCTCGCCAATTCCTCCAACCCGGGCAAATAACATTTATGCCCGCCGGCGTCATCCACTCCGCCCGATGCCGTCAGGGCGGGGAATACCTGTCGGTCTCCGTCTCTCCACAGTTCTTGGAATGTGCAACCCATGAACTGGCCTTCGAAAGCAAGTTGGAACTCACTCCCCAATGGGGCGTTGAAGACCCGCTCCTCAGCGCCCTCATCGTCACCCTGAAGCAGGAAGTCGAATCCGGAAATCTGCGCGGACGCGCCTGCGCCGAGGCCCTCGCCACCGCCATCGCCTTCCAAATCGTGCGCCGCTTCGCCACCACCCGCGATGCGCAACCGCGCGAAGTCAAAGGCGGACTGGCCCGATACCAACTCCGCAAAGCCCTCGACTTCATCCATGCCCACCTCAAAGAAGACATCTCGCTCGCCGTCCTCGCTTCCCAGGTCAAAATGAGCGCGTTCCATTTCGCGCGTTCCTTCAAACAATCCACCGGACTTCCTCCCCACAAATACATCGTCCGCTGCCGCATCGAAAAGGCCAAGGAAATCATGATCGCTCAAGTCATGCCGCTGGCGGATGTGGCTCAAGCCGTCGGCTTCTGCGACCAAAGTCACTTCACGTTCCATTTCAAGAAAGCCTACGGCCTTCCCCCCAAACAATTCATCCGCCAGGCCAAAGCGATCTCAACGCCCTAACAACAGCGAAGGCTCGTCGCTATCCTTCCCCACCTTGTAACTCGGAAACGCCTTCAAAGAAAACGTCAGCGCCACCGTAAAATCATCCGGGCGCTCCCCGCGATGATCCCTCACCCGGAACGTCAATCCTCCGGTCCAACTCCGAAAATCCCGGTAAACGGTGTAATACTGTTCCTCCATCGTGCCATCTCTCGCCTCGAAATGGTGGGACAGACGGAGCCCCCAATTCGGATTCAATCGGAAATAGATGCTGCTGATGATCAAATTGTTCCCCAGTCCGTAACTCGCGACATCGTCCCTCAGATAACGGTGCCCCACACTCCAGTTCCAGAGGTCCCCTGGAAGGATCGTCGCCTTGTGGTTCGCCTCACGCCACCGCTCCTCCGCCACGTCGAACCTCACCTCCGAACTCAAGGTCAACCAGGATCGGGGGCGCAAATCGAACTCCGAATACAAGTCCGCAAAAGTCGACTGCCCCCTCCGCGGATGCAGCCGCCAGTCCGTGTAGAGCGCCCAATGAATGAGGTTGTCGGCCCCCCAATCGCCCCGCCGTGTCTGCACTTTGTTCCTCAACGCGAATCGCAACACGTTCTGGCTGTCCACGGAATCAATCGCGTGATAATCGGGAAACTCGATCGGAAGCAGCCGGAGGGTCGGCAACTCATAATCGAACTGAGGCAGTTCGCGGGGAGCCCGGCTCGGCGAGGGCACATACACATAGTTGATCGAAGGCTGCAAAATATGCCGCAACCCATCCACTTCCCAGAATGAGCTCCGGGCTCCTCGCCACACGCGCGAAGCCTTCCAGGACACTTCCGCCCCGGTGTTCAACACCCATCGATCCGTCGAATTCAGCGTGGTATGCTCGCCCTCCGTTTCTCCGTAATGCGTGAAGCGGCCCCCGACTCTCGGAGTCACATTCAACCATCCCCACAAAGTCTTCGGTGCCACAATCTGATGGTACGTGTCTCCCCTCCACGCCGCGTAATCATTGGTCCACCCCTCCGCGAATCGTCTCCGAAAATATCCCATCGAGCTTTCCGACTCGTAGTAAAGCGGCAGAATGCCCAACGACTGCCGCCATCCCGTCAGCTTGATGTCCGGCAGCCGCTCCACCGTTTCATAAAAATCGTTCAACTGCGGCTGCGCGAGAATATCCAGGCTGAAATTCGGCCAGGAGTACGTGGCCTCCAAGAACGACGAAGGCTGATTGTTGCGCCGGTATTCCGCCTCGAAAAAGTCCCGAATGATCTGGGCATCGCTCTGCTCGCGCACCACCACTTTCGCCACCAAGTTCGACCCGTGCTCAATCATGTGCCAAAACGAGGCGCGATGACGGTCGTCCACGATCATTCGGCGTTGAAGATCCAATCCCGGATCCTCGTCATGAGCATAGTAAAACTCCGCGTGCCCCTCCCCCCAGGCCCCCAGGTCATACCGGAATTCAGGCCCCGCCCCCACCCCGCGCTTTTGCCGGTAATCCAAATGCACCGCGCCCCAAAGCCGCTCATCGTAAACCCAATTGTAGGTCCCCAACAAATACGGCCCGTGCAAACTCCGATAGCCCGGAGTAAACTCGAAGTTGTTCGGATGCCTGCGGAAACTCTTGTGGTAGTAAGGCAAATACAACACCGGCACATTCCCCAGCACCAAAACCGCGCCCCTCGCCTCGATCGATTCACCCGGTTTCAAGATCAATTCCCGCGCGCGAACCCGGTATCCGGGATTCGAGACGTCATCTCCGGTCACATAGCCACCCTGCGCCCGGTACACCCGATTGCTGGTGTCGGCCGCCAATCCCAGCCCTGCCGCATAGAATGGGCTCCTCCCAGTGCGAAAGGATTCGCCACTCACCTCCCCCGTCTTGAAATGGTACGCCAGCTTCTCCCCCCTCCACACCTGCCCCTGCGATTGAATCACCACCGCCCCCTCCGCCTCCGCGTGTCCGCGCTCCTGATCCAGCTTGGCGCGTTCCGCCGTCAAAAGGGCGCTTCGTCCTTCGGCAGGGTCCTCATAGCGAATCACCACCCCGCCCCATGCCTCCGCCACCCCGCGATCCGGATCGAATTCCAACTCGCTCCCCGCGTCTCGTCGCTCCAGCTTCCAAAACGCCGAGGCCGGAGCGGCCGCCGGCTTCACCGGCTCCGATACCTGTCCGATGACCCCCAGCACCCACCCGAAACAACACGCCCAAATCATCCCCATTCGCCAGCCCTGAATTGAATCGTTGCGCATGCGGCGCGGCCAGAGTATGCGGAGCTCCCGCTCGCGGCCAGCGGGATTTTGATCTACCTCCTCACGCTGGTCCGGTCAGCCAGCCAATCGAAATCAGTCGAAGGCACCGCTGCAAACCCGCCGCCCGCCCCACCCTTCACCGGCGGCTTTGCCGTCCCCCCCGGCCCCGTCACCACCCAGCGCCGATTCTCAGAATGGCCATCGACAAACGTGAAACTGGTGGCACCCCCATGATACGTCGCGGGAAGGTTTCCCCAGCTCTTCTCATGCAACCGGTTCATGAAAAAGCCGTCGTTGATCGTGTCCGGATGCTCATCCAAAAAAAGAAAAGTCATCGAGGGATGGCGAACGTCCGCGGATTTGAAAAATTGAATGTAGTCAGGATTGAACCGGTTGGTCAAAACCCCCGGATCCCCCACGAGCGAATTCATCGACATGCTCCGGTTTCGCGCCCCATTGTCAGCCCTCGACCGGTCCGCCGGACATTTGAAAATCCGCACCGACTTGCCCACGTAGCTCCCTAACTTCGCCTCCGTGAGATACGTTTCGTTGGTGTTCTCCTCAATCGGCCCCCAATCGAGCACGTTGTTCACCCAGTTCAAACGTGTTTCCCGCGTCTCGTCCCGTCCGTGATTGTTGACATAACGATCCGCTTCGTCGTCGGCGTACATCCCCCACCCTAACGTCAATTGCCGAAGGTTGTTGGCGCAACCCGCCGCCTGCGCGCGTGCTTTCGATTTGCCCAACGCGGGCAACAGCATTCCCGCCAGCACCGCGATGATGGCGATCACAACCAGCAGTTCAATGAGGGTAAAAGCCCTCCTCCTCCGGACTCGCTCGCCGGCGTTCGTCCGCAAACCTCTGACCTGATCGCTCTTCATGCTCCATCCCAAAAGAAAAACAGGAGGAATTGACTTCCTCCCGTTTCCGTGACGTTCAATCTCAACTCTTTCCCTCGATCAGGGTTTGGATGCTTCGGAGGCAGGGGGCGCCGCCGTGGCGGCCGCGGGTGTTGCCGGAACCACCGCCGCTGAGGCCGGCACCGGCAAGTCCACCCACTCCAGGATGGCCTGGGGAGCAGCGTCGCCTTGCCTCGATTCCAACTTCAGAATTCTCGTGTATCCGCCCGCGCGGCTCTTGAAAACCGGCGCCAGTTCCTCGAACAGGATCCGCACCACGTCCTCATTCTTCTTCCAAGCCTCGCGGACCACCTTGCCTTTCAACGTGGGAGTTCCACGGTGAAGCGACTTGGCCTGCTGGCGCAAGCGCGCCGCCGCCAATCGACGGGCGTGCAGGGTGCCCTGCTTGCCGAGAGTCACCAGCTTTTCCGCCACGGGCCGCACCGCTTTCGCCTTGGCCAGGGTGGTGGTGATGCGCTTGTGCTTGATCAAACTGCATACCAAGTTCGCAAGCATCGCGTTGCGATGCGATCCGGTCCGGCCCAGCTTGGCCGTTCTCTTCAAATGGCGCATACAGATTCCTTAAACTGAGGGCAAACGGTTCTCCTCTTTCGGAGCTTCCAACAAGGCCATGTCAATGTTCATGCCCAGGGTCAACCCCAATGCCTGCAACTTCTCCTTGATCTCGTTCAGCGATTTCTTTCCAAAATTGCGGTACTTCAGCATCTCTGCTTCCGTCTTCATCGCCAACTGGCCCACGGTGGTGATGTTCGCGTTGTTCAGGCAGTTCGCCGCGCGCACGCTCAACTCGATCTCGTTCACACTCATGTTGAGCAGCTTCTTCTTCTTCGCCTTCTCGTCGTCCTGCTTGTCCTCAACTTGCTCAAATTCGACGGCGTTCTTGTCATAGCCGACGAAAGGATCGAGATGGTGCTGCAGAATGGCGGCCGCCTGGGTCAAGGCATCGTCCGGGGTCAGCCGCCCGTCCGTGGTCACTTCCAAAATCAGCCGGTCATAATCCGTCCGCTGTCCTACCCGCGCGCTTTCCACCGCGTATCGAACTCTCGAGACGGGCGAAAACAACGAATCGATCGCCACGACCCCGATGGGCTGATCCGTTTTCTTGTTCTCATCCCCGGGGCAAAATCCGCGCCCCACCTTGACCTCGAACTCCATCTCGAGCTTCTTCTTCTTATCCAGCGTGCAGATGATCTGCCCGGGATTCACCAGCTCGATGTTTTGGTTCAATTTGATGTCCGCCGCCGTCACCGGACCATCCTTGTTCACCGACAACAACAGCGTTTGAGGTTCACGCGAGTGGGCCTTGAAAAGAATCTTCTTCAAGTTCAACACCACGTCGGTCACGTCTTCAACCACCCCGTCGATGGTCGTAAACTCATGCATCGCACCGTCGATCTTGACGGACGTGATCGCCGCGCCTTCCAGGGAAGACAGCAGCACCCGCCGAAGCGAGTTGCCGACCGTGTGCCCGTAGCCCGTTTCAAAGGGCTCGGCCACAAATCGCGCGTAGGTGGTTGTCGCCGTCGCCTCGTCTTTGACAAGGCGTTTTGGCATTTCGAATCGTCCTAATCGTACTGGCATATCGTGTTCTCTCCGTCGGCAATTTTAAACTGACCTGGCAACTTCCCGCCCGCGCCAGGTCCATATAACTGCCCGCCCCCTGAACTCCAGGGAGCTCTGGGTTCCATTAGCGGGAATAAAATTCAACTACGGCCTGCTCGTTGGCAATGGGCTGAATCTCCTCGCGACTCGGCACGCGCACCACCTTGCCTCGAAAGGCGTCCTTCTCCAACGCCACCCAGTCGGGCACCACCCGGCTGGTGGACATCTCCAGATTCTTCGTGGCCAACTGACGTGAAACGCTCTTGTCTTTCACTTCAACCACGTCGTTCACTCTCAAAGCACAACTCGGAATCGTCACCTTCCGGCCATTTACTCGAACATGTCCGTGCGCCACCAGCTGCCGGGCCGCCGGACGTGTCGTGGCAAAGCCCAAATGATAGACCACGCTGTCCAATCGCAGCTCCAAAATCTGCAGCATGGTCACGCCCGTCACGCCCCGGCGCTTCAGGGCCTTCTCGTACACTCCCCGGAATTGGCGCTCCATCAACCCGTAGTAATAGCGAAACTTCTGCTTCTCCAGCAGCCCCTGTCCGTAATCGGTCACTTTCCGGCGCGACTTGGGGCCGTGAACGCCCGGACCGTAATTGCGCCGCTCGAGGTATTTCGAAGGGCCGAAAATCGGAAGACCAAAGCGACGGCTGATGCGCGTGCGCGGACCTGTATATCTTGCCATAGGTGTTTCCTTTTAAATTGCCAATGTCCTTTACACGCGACGTTTCTTCCGGGGACGGCATCCGTTGTGCGGCACCGGCGTCACATCCTTGATCGTCGTAATCTCCAGTCCAATCGCCTGCAACGCCCGGATGGCCGACTCGCGACCCGATCCCGGTCCGTTCACCTTCACTTCCACCTCCTTCACCCCGTGCGACATGGCCTGGCGAGCCGCATCCTGGGCCACTTGCTGGGCCGCGAATGCCGTGCTCTTGCGGGACCCCTTGAATCCGACCCGCCCGGCGCTGGACCAGCCAATCACATTGCCATGCAGATCGGTGATGCTGACCAAGGTGTTGTTGAACGTCGCCAAAATGTTGGCCACGGCCGAAGTAATGTTCTTCGATCCCTTGGCCTTGATAATCTTCTTCGAGGCGGCGTCATCCGCCAGCAACTCCGCCGCCGTCAACGCCGCGGGTACCGCCGGCGCGACCGCAGGGGCCGCCCCCGACCCGGCATCCGCCGGCTTCTTGGCCGGTTTAGCCGCTTCCGCCGCTGCCGGTGCTCCTGCCGGCGCCGCTGTCGCAGCCTCCGCTTTCGTGTCTTTCTTTGTCGCCGGCTTCTTCGCCTTGGTCTCTTCTGACATACTGCAATGCTCCTGGTTCGGGATTAATCGATCTGCGCCAATCGCTCTGAACAATTAGTGGATGCCGGTCTTGGCATTCGGATTCCGCTGCACACCGACAGTCTTCCGCGGCCCCTTCCGGGTTCGCGCGTTGGTGGACGTGCGCTGTCCACGCACCGGCAGGCCGCGCAAGTGCCTGACACCGCGATAACTCTTGATCGCTTGCAAACGCTTCAGATTCAATCCCAGTTCCCGGCGCAGATCACCTTCGATGACATACTTGCCGTCCTGGATCGCATGCACGATCTGAGACAACTGCTGCTCATCCAGGTTCTTGGCGCGAATCGCCGGGTCGATCTTCGCCTTGTTCAGTATTTCCACGGCATTCGTCGGTCCGATGCCGTAAATGTACCGGAGCGCGATGTCGATGCGCTTTTCACCGGGAATGTCCACTCCTAGAATTCGAGCCATATCTATCCTGTTTGAGGTTCAATCCGACTAAGCCTGGCGTTGTTTGTGGCGGGCATTCGTGCAGATCACACGAATCACACCCTTGCGACGCACAATCTTGCAGTGCTCGCACAATCGTTTCACTGATGCACGTACCTTCATAAATCGACTTTCACTCGACAGGCGACCGGTCCACCGGCACACCCATCACTTTGGCCTTCGACAAATCGAAAGGAGTTAATCTCACCACAACGCGCGTACCCGCGCAAATCTCATTTTCAACGGCTCGCGCCGCGCGGCTCGCATACGCCAGCACTTCGTGGCCGTTCGACAATTCCGCCCGCCACAACCCCGGTTGCAACCGCTCCTTCACACAAGCGATTTCCTGGAAGGGATCGCGGGGCCGCATGTCAAAATTTCCGGCAAACCATCCGTCACCAACACCGTGTGCTCGAAATGAGCCGAAGGCCTCCGATCCTTCGTCACCACGGTCCAGCCATCCGACAACACCGAAACCGCAGTCCCACCCGCGTTCACCATCGGTTCGATCGCCAGCGTCATGCCCGCCCGCAGCTTCGGGGAAGGCTTATCTTCCACATGATTCGGAATCTGCGGCTCCTCGTGCATGGTTTTTCCCACGCCGTGACCCACAAACTCGCGCACCACACTGAATCCGTTCGATTCCACGTGCCGCTGCACGGCCCGCGAAATGTCCACCACTCGGTTGCCGGGCAGCGCCTGCTCAATGCCCAAATACAACGCCTGCTCCGTCACATCCATCAACTTCTGGCCCAGCGGATCACAGCCGCCCACCGGAACCGTCCGGGCGTTGTCCCCGATGAATCCGTTCAACACCACCCCGACATCCACACTCACCAGGTCGCCAAACTTGAGCCGCCGCGCTCCCGCCAAACCATGCACCACTTCCTCGTTCACGGAAAGGCACACATGACAGGGATACCCTCGGTATCCCAAAAAAGCGCTCTTCGCACCATGCGCCCGCAGCCGCTCGGACGCAAAGTCGTCCACCTGCCGCGTGGTCAGGCCCGGAGCGATGTGCCGGCAAATCTCATCCAGCACCAGCGCCGCCACCGAGCAGGCCGGCCTCATCAACCCCAGGTCTCGCTCGGTCTTCAGAACAATCACAGACTCCGCCCCCGCTTCATGATCATCATCAAAGAACGTGCTCGGCGCGCTTGCTCAACTCGCCTCCAGCCGATTCCACTCGAATTAGAAACGGCCCTTCAGCCGGCCCTTCTTCAAAAAGCCGTCATAATGCCGCATCAACAAATGGCTCTCCATTTGCCGCATCGTGTCCAGCATCACACCCACCGTGATGAGCATGCTCGTGCCGCCGAAGAACTGCGCCACGTGAAAATCGATGTTCAGCAGATTCCTCATCAAAATGGGAATCACCGCGATGACGGTCAGGAACACCGCCCCCGCCAGCGTGATGCGGCTCATGGTCTGGTGCAGAAAGTCGCTCGTGGCCTGGCCCGGACGCACGCCTGGAACATAACCGCCGTGCTTCTTCAGGTCATCGGCGATCTGAAGCTCGTTAAACTGGGTCGCCACCCAGAAATAACTGAAGAACAAAATCATGAACCCATAGAGGATCAGATAAAGAGCCGATCCCTCCTGCAACAACCGGGCGAGCTCCTGGAAAAACTTCAGATCGAATCGCGACCCGATCTCCAACGCGATCAAACTCGGAAACATGAGGATGGCCTGGGCGAAAATCACCGGCATCACCCCCGCGTAATTCACCCGCAAAGGCATGAACGACTGACCCCCGGCATAAACCTTCCGCCCCACCGCACGCTGGGCATATTGCACCGGAATCTTGCGCTGCGCTTGAGTCACCGCGATCACACCCGCCACCACCGCCAACAGGAGCAAAACCAGCGCCGCACCATGCAGCAAGTTGAACTGCCGTTGCACTCCTTCCGGTGGGAAAAACATCGTGTGCAGAACCTGTCCAGCCTGGGGAAATTGCGCAACGATGCCGATCGTGATCACCAGCGAAACGCCATTCCCGATGCCGCGCTCCGTGATCTGCTCGCCCAGCCACATCAGAAGCAACGTGGCCGTGGTCAGGATGATCACCGTCTGAAAACGATACCACATCAGGTTCTCCGCCAACACCAGCTTGCCGGGAAAATTCGAGAAACCCGGAATCTTGGTCGGATGTTCCCAGCCAAAGGCCATGAACAAGCCTTGCCCCAAACAGAGAAGCACCGTCAGATACCTCCCATACTGAATCATCTTCGCCCTGCCGCCCTCCTCCCTGGCCAGTTTGCTCAACTGGGGCAGCACCGCCGTCAACAATTGAATGATGATCGTCGCGCTGATGTAAGGCATGATCCCCAGGGCGCCCACCGCGCACTGTTCAAACGCGCCCCCGGTGAAAAGACTGTACAGCCCCACCAGGGAATTCGCCTGCGCGGCGTTCTCTTTCGCGAATTGCGCCAGCGCCGCTCCATCGAGTCCCGGAATCGGAACCATCGAAATCAAACGGCAAATCGCCAGAACGACAAGCGTGAAGACAATCCGGGACTTGAGTTCCGGAATCTTGAAACAATTCGAAAAGGTACTGGCGATCTTGGAGAGCATGCGAACGTTTACCCTTTCAGATGCTCGCGGAACCCGCCGTCTCGCAGGAACCTCCCGCCGCCTCGATCTTCGCCCGCGCCTGCCCGCTAAAAGCGTTCGCCACTACCGTCAACTTGCGTCCGAGCTCCCCCCCGCCCAAAATCTTCACCCCGTCCGCCCGGCCCGAAACCAGCCCCGACGCCCGCAGTGCCGCCTCGTCCACCCGTGCCCCCGCCTCGAAACGGTTCAGCGCTTCCACGTTCACGGGCGCGTAAACGGTCGCATGACGCGCATTGTTAAAACCGCGCTTCGGCATGCGCCGGATCAAGGGCATCTGACCGCCCTCAAACCCGATTCGGATGCTGCTTCCCGATCGCGCGCTTTGCCCTTTGCCGCCCCGGCCGCTCGTTTTCCCGTGCCCGCTGGACTCGCCCTGTCCGAGCCGTTTCGTGCGATGTTTGGCTCCCGGACGGGGGCGCAATGTATGTAGTCTCATAGCTGTGTACCTTTGGCTTCGAAACTTAGACTCGAGCTTCCGCCGGCTTCAACCTCGACTCAAGCCCCCGGCTCCGGAAAATGTCCTCGCGCAACCGCAACCGCCGCAGCGCTTGCAAGGTCGCCTTCGCCACGTTGGCCGCATTCTTCGATCCCAGGGATTTGCTCAAAATGTCCCGCACCCCGGCAGACTCCACCACCGCGCGCACGGTCTTGCCCGCGATGATGCCCGTTCCGGGAGACGCCGGCTTCAAGAGAACCTTGGCTCCCCCAAAGGCCGATAAAACTTCGTGAGGAATCGTCGCCGCTCGCAGCGATACCTTGACCAGCTTGTGTTTGGCGTCTTCCCCGCCCTTGCGGATCGCATCCGCCACCTCGCCGGCCTTGCCTAAACCAATGCCCACCCGGCCATTCTTGTCCCCGGCCACCACCAGCGCGCTGAAACTGAATCGACGCCCGCCTTTCACCACCTTGGCCGAACGATTGATGTAGACCACACGCTCCACGATCTCGCTGCCCGGACGCCCATCGCCTCCGTCCGCGTTGTCCGAGGGACCTCGCCCGCGACGGCGTCCTCCCCGCATGTTGCCTCCCCTGGAGTCGCTACTGTGAGTTCGAGTTTCTTCTGCCACAAATCCCTCTCGTATAAATCGTTAAAACTGCAATCCCCCTTCGCGCGCGGCATCCGCCAGCGCCTTCACTTTTCCGTGAAATTTCGCCCCCGACCGGTCGAACACCACCGCCTCGATCCCCTTCGCCTTGGCCACTTCCGCCGCCCGTTTGCCAAGCTTCTGGGCGCTCGCCACATTGGCCGAAAGCTTCTCCTGCTGCCCCCCCGCCTGGGTGATGGTCGAAACCGCACCCAATGTTTTCCCGGCGGAATCGTCGATAAATTGCACGTGGATGTTCTTGCCCGTGAACCGGACACTCATCCGCGGACGCTGCGCGGTTCCGATCACCTTCTTGCGAATGCGCCAGGACCTCAGCTGCCTCAATTTCAGTTTCTGTTCCGTTCTCATCGATATTCCCAATCTCGCGGTCCGTCCAGATTGAAGCCCGGATCGTACCACCAACATTATTGCACGGTCTTGCCTTCCTTGCGGAGGACTTTTTCGTCGCTGTATCGCACACCCTTGCCCTTGTAAGGTTCGGGAGGATAATAAGCCCTGATCTCCGCCGCCACTCGTCCCACCAACTCCTTGCTCGGCCCCTCGATGGTCAGCTTCGTGTTTTCTTCCACCGTCACTTTGATCTGGTCGGGAATGGGATATTGGACCGGATGAGAATAACCCAGGCTCAAATTGACCAGCTTGCCTTGCACCGCCGCCTTGAAACCAACGCCCTGAATCTCAAGCTTCTTGACGAATCCGTTGGCAACGCCGTTCACCATGTTGTTCAGAATGGCGCGGCTCAACCCGTGCAGGGCCTTGGCTCGCTGATCATCCCCCTCACGGCTCACTTTCAGCTCCGTTCCGCTCAAGGTCGCCTGCGTCAAGGCAGGCATTTCAAAATCCAGTTTTCCCTTCGGGCCTTCCACCCAAACCTTGCGGCCCTTGACTTCCACCTTGACCTTTGGCGGAACCGTAATCGGTATGCGTCCAATGCGTGACATATGCTTGTCTCTTGTTTCGTTCAGCCGCCAAATCCTACCAGATAAAGCACAGGACTTCGCCGCCCACGTTTTGTTTCCGCGCCTGGCCTCCGGTCATGACCCCCTTCGGCGTGCTCAGAATCGCGGTCCCCATGCCTCCCAAGACCCGCGGAATCTCGCCGGCACCCACATAGCGGCGCAATCCCGGGGAGCTCACTCGTTTCATTCCGGCAATCACACTTCGCCGGCCCTCGAACTTCAACTTGACCCGCAATTGCTTGATCTTGGCACCGTCCACCGCCCAGTCAGCGATGTAGCCTTCCTGCTTCAAAATCTTGGCGACACTTTCCTTGAGGCGCGAATGCCCCATGATCACCTCGGGAATCAGCGCCGTTCCGGCATTCCGGATCCGCGTCAGCATGTCTGCAATATTGTCCATAGACTTTCCTTACCAGCTCGCCTTGACCACACCGGGGATAAGCCCCGCCAGGGCCGCCTCGCGAAACGTCAGGCGGGAACATGAAAACTTGCGAATGTAAGCGTGCCGACGTCCGCTGATCGCGCAACGGTTGGTGACGCGCGTGGGGCTCGCGTTCTTGGGCAATTTCGTCAGGCCCTCATAATCCTTCTTCGCCTTCAACTCGGCCCGCAACGCGGCGTATTTCTTGACGGTCTCGCGCTTCTTCTTCTCCCGCTCAATCCATGCTTTCTTGGCCATACAATGTGTGGTGTTACTTGGCTTCCGCAAACGGCATTCCCATCAATTTCAACAATTCAAACGCCTCCTCATCGGTGCCCGCCGAAGTCACGATGGTGATGTCCATCCCCTGCTGGCGCTTGATCTTGTCCAAATCAATCTCAGGAAAAATCGTCTGGTCCGGAATGCCAATGGAATAATTGCCCTTGCCGTCGAAGGACCGCCTCGACACGCCGCGAAAATCCCGGATCCGCGGCAGGGCCGCCGCGACCAGACGATCGTAAAACTCGTACATCACTTCCCGCCGAAGGGTCACCCGGCAGCCGATCGGCTGTCCCTTGCGCAACTTGAAATTGGCCACACTCTTGCGGGATTTGCAGATCACCGGCTTCCGACCCGTGATCATCGACAAATCCTTGGCGGCGTCATCCACCGCGCCCTTTTCCAGAGACGCGCTCACCCCCATGTTCACAACAATCTTTTCGATCCTCGGGGCCTGGTGGACATTGCCATACTTCCGCTTCTCCATGAGCGCGGGACGAACGCTTTCCTCGTATTTGATTTGCAGCCTCGGCTTCATACTGGACGTCTTTAATGCCTGGTTCTCGATCAAGATTGCGCGACCTCGGCCGCGGCCTTGGCCCGGCGGGGTTTCGCGTCGTAAACAGAGGCTCGCATCACCTTGGACCAATGCAACATGCCTTCCTTGGTCACGATGCGGCCTTCAGGATGGGCCTGACTCTTGCGCATGTGGCGTTTGATCATGCGGATGCCCTCCACAATGACCCGCTGTTTCCCGGGCATGACCTCAATGATCTTGCCCCGCTTGCCGCGGTCCGCGCCGGAGAGCACGACCACCTCATCACCCTTTTTGACATGCACACTCGCCATAACTCGATTATTCCTAAATTCCGTTTCAGATCACCTCGGGGGCCAGGGAAATGATCTTCATAAATCTCTTTTCCCGAAGTTCGCGCGCCACGGGCCCGAAAATACGCGTTCCCTTCGGATTGTTCTCTTTGTCGATGATGACGATCGCATTGGAGTCGAATCGCAGATATGACCCGTCGCCCCGGCGAATCGCCTTGCGCGTGCGCACAATCACCGCGTTCACAACATCGCCCTTCTTCACCGACCCGTCAGGAGCCGCCTCCTTGATGTGCGCCTTGATCACGTCCCCGATCTTCGCGTAGCGCTGATTCCGCCCCAGCACGCCAATCGCTGCCGCCTTGCGCGCACCCGTGTTGTCCGCCACGTCCAGGATCGATCGAATTTGCAACATAGGATTCTCGCTTTCTCGTTCGTTAAACGGATTGAGCCTTCGCCGCGCCTGAGGCCTCTACCACTTCCACCAGACGCCAGCGTTTGGTCTTCGACATGGGACGCGTCTCCGCGATCTTCACGAGATCCCCGATCTTCGCCTTTCCCTCCTCGTCATGGGCGTAAAATTTGTTGAAGGCGGTCACCACCTTTTTGAACACCGGATGCCGAAAGCGCCGCTCGACGCGCACCACGATCGTTTTTTGCATCTTGTTCGAGATGACTTCGCCCGTGCGCTCCTTGCGCGTGGCCCTGCATTCCGCTGATTGCGTCGTTTCCATGCTCTCCAATTATCCGTTCGTTTTCATTCGAAGCTGCGAAACCCGGGTCTCCACCCGCGCAATATCGCGCCGCAGCACCCGCAAACGCGCCGGCTTTTCCAGTTGGCTCGAAGCCTTCTGAAGCAGCAGATTGAACAACTCCTGGCGCAGGTCGCGGCTCTTCGCCGTCAACTCCGGCAGGGTCAAGTCTTTCAAATCGATCATCTTCATACCATCGCCCAAAAATTCCGCGCTACGTGCCGTGATGACGGGACACAAACTTCGTCCTGATCGGCAGTTTCGCCGCCGCCAGGCGCATCGACTCCCTCGCCACCACTTCGGTCACACCATCCACCTCGAACAAAATGTTGGCCGGCCGGATCACGGCCACCCAGGATTCAACTCCGCCTTTGCCGGTGCCCATGCGCACCTCCAGCGGTTTCTTGGTGTAAGATTTGTCGGGGAAAATGCGGATCCAAACTTTCCCGCGCCGCTTCATGAACCGTGTAATCGCCACCCGCGCCGCCTCAATCTGCTTGGTGTCCAGCCAGCAACGCTCCATGGCCTGCAACCCAAATTCTCCAAACGCCACCGTGGCGCCCCGCGAAGCCAGTCCGCGGCGGCTCCCCCGCTGCATCTTCCGATACTTGACCCTTGCCGGCATCATCGCCATATCAGCACCTCAATATTTCCGGTTGAAATCTGTTGTTGCTCGCATCCCCAGGTTCACGCGCTGGCCGTCAGGGCCGCCGCCGGCGCGGGTCCCCCCGCCGCAGCCTGTCCTCCCCGTTCCTGCTTCATCTCGCCTTTGCAAATCCAGCACTTCACTCCCAATTTGCCGTAGACCGTGCTCGCTTCCGCGAACCCGTAATCGATGTTGGCCCGCAAGGTGTGCAGCGGCACTCTTCCTTCATGATACGTCTCCACGCGCGCCAACTCCGCACCCCCCAGCCGCCCCGCGCAACGAATCTTGATGCCGTCCGCCCCGAAATCCATCGCCGTCTGCACCGCCTTCTTCATGGCTCGTCGGAATGAAATGCGCCGCTCCAACTGCAAAGCCACGTTCTCCGCCACCAATTGGGCGTCGATTTCGGGACTCTTGACCTCCTGGATGTCCACATAGATCTCCTTGCCGGTCAAACGCCCGAGCTCTTCCTTGATCTTGTCAATCTCGGCACCTTTGCGCCCGATGACCACGCCGGGACGCGCCGTGAAGATCGTAATCCGGCACCGTGTGGCCGCGCGCTCGATCTGAATTTTCGGAACCGAGGCCGATTCAAGCTTCTTTTTCAAGATGTCCCGAATCTTGCGGTCCTCCGTCAGCAGTTTGCCGAATTCCTTCTTCCCGGCAAACCACTTCGAACGCCAGTCTTTCGTCACCGCGACCCGCAGACCGATCGGATTGGTTTTCTGTCCCATAAGCTCTTAGGTATCCGAAACCACGATTTTGATGTGGCAGCTCCGCTTGACGATGGGCCCGGCCGACCCGCGGGCCTTGGGGGTGAATCGCTTCATGCTGGTCGCCGTTCCCGCCACCGCCTGCACTACCCGCAGCGACTCGGACCGGAGCTGGTTGTTGTTTTCCGCGTTTGCGATCGCGGACTTCAATGTTTTTGCCACCACGCGCGCCGATTTCCTCGGCACCGCCTCCAGCACTGCAACCGCCTGGACGGCGTTCATCCCCTGGATCTGCCGGACCACTTCCCGCATTTTCTGCGCGGACATCCGAACGTTCTTGGTAATCGCTTGAACTTCCATGTTCGCCCCCTATTTTGCCTCGGCCTTCGCGGTGTGCGCGCCGTGTTTCTTGAACGTGCGGGTCAACGAGAATTCACCCAGCCGGTGCCCTACCATGTTCTCGGTCACAAACACCGGATTGAAAACCTTGCCGTTGTGCACGTTGAAGGTCAGCCCGACAAAATCGGGCGTGATCATCGACCGGCGCGACCACGTCTTGATCGGAACTTTCGACTTCGTCTCTTTTGCCTTCAGGATCTTGCTCATCAGCGGCAAGTCCACAAAGGGGCCTTTTTTGATGGAACGTCCCATAGGTGTTAGGATCTATGCTTCATCGGCCGGCCATCGCGCCGGACCAGAATAAAACGGTTCGAATATTTGAACTTTTTCCGGGTCTTATACCCCTTTGTAATAACCCCCCACGGGGTCACCGGATGACCGCCCCCGGAAGTCTTGCCGGCCCCGCCGCCCATCGGATGATCCACCGGGTTCTTGGCGACGCCCCGGCTCAGCGGCCGAATGCCACGGTGACGGGCACGCCCGGCTTTGCCCAAAATCACATTCTCATGCTCCACGTTGCCCACCTGGCCGATCGTCGCGAAACACAACTCGTTGAATTTGCGGATCTCGCCCGAAGGCAGCCGCACTTGCGCATAACCTTCGTCTCGCGACATCAACGTGGCCGCGCCACCCGCGGATCGCACCAACTGCGCGCCCCGTCCCGGAACCAGCTCCAGATTGTGAATGGGCATTCCAACCGGAATGCTCTTCAGCGGAAGACTGTTGCCCAGTTCCGGAGCCGCCGCGTCCCCGCTGCGCAACACCGATCCGACCGACAGCCCGTTCGGAGCCAGAATGTAGCGGCGCTCCTTGTCCGAGTACTCCAGCAACGCAAGGCGGGCGCTGCGCATCGGATCATACTCGATGGCGATCACCTTGGCATCCAGGCCATGCTTCTTGCGCTTAAAATCCACCAGGCGAATCTTTTGCTTGTGGCCCTGCCCAATGCCGCGGCTCGTCACCCGTCCGTAGGCGTTGCGTCCGCCGGTTTTCTTCTTGATCTGAACCAGCCGGCGCTCGGGGCGCGTCTTCGTAATCTCATCGAACGACGCAATCGTGATGTAGCGCGTCGATGGAGTCAGCGGTCGGAAAGATTTTACAGCCATAGCTACCTCAAAAGTGTCCGTCTTAAGTCAAACTGATCTTGTCGCCTTCCTTCAAGGTCACCAGCGCCTTCTTCCAGGAGGGGGAACGCCCCGCGTTCGCAGTCCGTTGGCGACGCGCCTTGCCACGCACATTCAAGGTGTTCACGGCGAGAACCTTCACTTTGAACAATTCCTGCACCGCCTGGCGAATTTGCAGTTTGCTCGCCCGGCGATCCGCCACAATCGTGTACTGATTGAAACCCGAGGATTGGCGGGTCCCCTTTTCGGTCAACCTCACTGACTTGACGATTTCGAAGCTGTTCATAATCCGTTAAGCTACCCCTTTCAGACGGCTTCCCAAAACTTCCAGGGCTCCCTTGGTAATCACCACATGGTCGGGTCGCAACACCTGGTAGGTGTTCAGATCGGCTCCCGTCGCGAGCTCAAGATTGGGAATATTGCGGGCCGAGAGCGCGAGATTTCGATCAACTTGCGCGTCCACGATCAACGTCGTGCCCTTCAATCCCAGCGCCCCCAGGAGTGCCACAAAAGCCTTGGTCTTGGGCGTCTCCAGCTTCACGGCGTCTAACACCAAAACATGACCTGCCCGCAAGCGCTCGCTCAACGCCTTTCGCAGCGCCAGTTGACGGGTCTTCTTGCTGGTCTTGACCCCAAAATCGCGGGGCTTCGGACCGAACACCACCCCGCCGCCACGCCACAACGGCGATTGAAAGGACCCGGAACGGGCGCGGCCCGTACCCTTCTGCCGCCAGGGCTTCTTGCCAGTGCCCGCGACCTCACCCATGGTCTTGGTGCAGGCCGTACCCATGCGCTGGGCCGCCCGGAATGCCACCACCGTGTCATGCACGGCCTGAGTCCCCTTGCCATCCTCGACGACGACAAAGGGAACTTCAATTTCCCCCTGAACGTTGCCTTGAGAATCTTTAACTGAAATTTTCATTCGCTAAGGTCCTTCCCTCTACTTGGCGGCCTTCTTGGGATGCTTCTTCGACTCACGGATGACGACGAAGTCGCCCCGGGCTCCCGGCACCGCGCCCTTGACCAGGAGGAGGTGATCCGCTTCGCGAACCTGGATGACCTCCAGGTTTTGAATCGTGCGTCGCACTTGGCCCATATGCCCCGGCATCTTCATGCCTCTCATGACCGTGCCCGGAAAAAGCCGCTGTCCGATCGCGCCCGAACGACGATGCCACCCCTTCGCTCCGTGGGTCATGTCGCCACCCCTGAATCCATGGCGCTTCACCACGCCCTCGAATCCCCGCCCCTTGGTGACACCAATCGCGTCCACAAAGTCTCCGGCCGCAAAAACGTTCACCCCCACCTCGCCACCCTTTTCCACCGGCACCGGAAAATCTCTAAATTCCCTCAGCAAGCGCACCGGCTTGGATTCATGCTTCCGCAGGTGTCCCATCGCCGCACGGTTGAGCCTCGACTCCTTCTGGTCCGAAAACCCAAGTTGCACGGCCGCGTAGCCGTCCTTTTCGGGGGTACGAATCTGCACCACCCGGTTCGGCCCCGCCAAAATCACGGTGACGGGAACCAGCACCCCCTTCGCGTCATAAACGCGCGTCTGGCCGATCTTCTTTCCAAGCAAGCCTATCATAACATTCCTAGATCTTGATCGTAATATCCACGCCCGCCGGCAAGTTCAGCTTCTTCAACTCGTCCACCGTCTTCGCCGTCGGATCGATGATGTCCAGGAGACGCTTGTGCGTGCGCTGCTCGAAGGTTTCATGCGACTTCTTGTCGGCGTGAGGAGACCGCTGCACGGTGTAACGTTCCACGCGGGTCGGCAGCGGAATGGGCCCCGCCACCCGAGCGCCGCTGCGTTTGACGGTCTCCACGATGTCGTGAGCCGACTGGTCGATCACCCGATGGTCGTAGGCTTTGAGCCGGATGCGAATTCTTTGTCCTGCCATAACCAAATTGTGTGCTCTATTGCTTCACTGTTCCGAAATGCTAAGTCCGGGCGGCCGGCCGGGACTTGGCGGAATCCAAAATTGCGGTGGCGATGCTGTTCGGCACCTGCTCGAACGAAAAAGGCTCCATCGAGTAAGAGGCGCGCCCCTTGGAGAGCGATCGGATCGCGGTAGCGTATCCGAACATCTCAGCCAGGGGAACCTGCGCGTTCAGAATCGTTTGCCCCGACTTCGCGTCGATGCTGACAATGGTCCCCCGCCGGCGGTTAATGTCCCCGAGCAAGTCCCCTTGGTACTCGTCGGGCGTGGTCACCTCCACCTTCATGATTGGTTCCAGCAGAATCGGCGAGGCCTTCTTGAAGGCGTCTTTCAAGGCGAAAATGCCCGCCATCTTAAACGCCAGTTCGTTGGAATCTACCTCGTGGAAAGTGCCGTCCACCACCTGCACTTTGACGTCGATGACCTGATAGCCCGCGTAAACTCCCCCGCGAATCGCTTCTTCAATGCCGTCGATAACCGCGGGAATGTATTCCTTGGGAATGGCTCCGCCGACAATCTTGTTCTCAATCTCAACCCCCTTGCCCTTCTCGTTGGGCTGAACCTTGATCAACGCGTGCCCATATTGGCCGCGCCCGCCGGATTGGCGGATGAACTTGCCCTCCCCATCCGCGGATTTGGTAATCGTTTCGCGATAAGCGATCTGGGGCGCTCCGGAGTTCGATTCCACGCTAAATTCCCGCTTCAAGCGGTCGCAGATGATTTCCAGATGCAACTCACCCATCCCGGCAATGATCAACTGGCCTGTTTCCTCGTTCGTAAAACAACGGAACGTGGGATCTTCTTCCGCCAGCCGTTGCAATCCTTCGGACATCTTGTCCCGGTCCGCCTTCGTCTTGGGCTCGACCGCCATGCTGATGACCGGCTCCGGGAACGTCGGGGGCTCCAAAATCACTTCGAACGACTCGTCGCAAAGGGTATCGCCCGTGGTAATATTCCTCAATCCCACCAGCGCTGCGATGTCGCCTGAATATGCCACTTCGACATCCTTGCGCTCACTGCCCTGAATGATCATCAACCGGCTCACCCGCTCCCGACGCCGGGTCCGAGGGTTGTAAATCGTGTCTCCCTTTCGGAGCTGGCCGCTGTAGACCCGGAAAAACACCAGCTTTCCAGCATAGGGGTCCGTCCAAAGTTTGAACGCCAGCGAACAAAACTTGGAATGGTCGTTCGACGCCACGTCGATCCGGTTTTCCGTGCCCTGCTCGAATCCCTGGGCCGCCGGAATATCCAGCGGAGAAGGCAGATAATCGATCACCGAATCAATCAGAAATTGCACGCCCTTCTTCTTGAAGGCAGACCCGCACAGAACAGGAACCAGCTCGATCTTGCAGGTAAGCCGCCGGATCGCGGCCTTCAAGGTCGGAGCATCCACGGGCTTCTCTTCCAACACCAACTCCGCCACCTCATCGTCCTTGTTGGCCACCGCGTTGATCAATTCCGTCAACGCCGCCGCCGCCTCCCCCTTCATGGCCTCGGGAATCTCACGAATCTCATACCGAAGTCCCTCATTCTGAACATCCCCCGGTCCCCACACAATGGCCTTTTGATTGACGAGGTCAATGACGCCTTCGAACCGGTCCTCCGCCCCGATGGGCAGACAAATCGGGTAGGCGTAAGCATTGAGCTTGCGCCGCATGTCGTCCAAGGCGTTTTGAAAATTCGCTCCGGTCCGGTCCATCTTGTTGACGAACGCGATGCGCGGCACTTTATATTTTGTGGCCTGACGCCACACGGTCTCGGACTGCGGCTGCACTCCGGCCACTCCGCAAAACACAGCGACGGCGCCGTCGAGCACACGCATGGATCGCTCGACTTCAGCCGTGAAATCGACGTGGCCCGGCGTATCGATGATGTTGATGCGATGGGCCACGGTGGCGAAGGACTTGTAAAGTCCCTCTTCCTTCTTCTGGGTCCAAAAGCACGTCACCGCAGCCGAGGTGATGGTAATGCCGCGCTCGCGCTCCTGCTCCATCCAGTCGGTCACCGTGTTGCCGTCATCCACGTCCCCAATCTTGTGAATCAAGCCCGTATAGAAAAGGATCCGCTCGGTCGTGGTCGTCTTCCCGGCGTCAATATGGGCGGCGATGCCAATATTCCGAGTGCGCTCCAGGGTGTAAGCCCGGTTCGGCGAATTCGGGGACTTCTGAGTTTCGACGGCGGAGGTCATTTTGATTCGGAGACTAAAAGCGCCCCGGGCTTTCCAGCGACCGGGGCGCGGTCAAATAAATTTCAGTTTACCAGCGAAAATGGGCGAAGGCTTTGTTGGCTTGGGCCATTTTGTGAACCTCATCGCGTTTGCGAATCGCGTTGCCCTGGCCCTGGTAAGCCTCGAGAATCTCGGCGGCCAGCGCTTGCTTCATCGGGATCCCTTTGCGCGCGTCGGCAAAATCAACCAACCAGCGCAAGGCCAGCGCAAACTGACGGTCCGTCGGCACTTCGAGGGGAACTTGATAAGTGGCCCCGCCCACCCGGCGGGCCTTGACCTCGAGCCGAGGCTTCGCGTTGTCCACGGCTTTCTGCAACACTTCCATCGGGTTGCTGGTGGGGTTCTTGGCCACCATCTCATCGAATGCCCCGTAGACAATGCGCTGGGCCACACTCTTGTTGCCACTCCGCATGACCATGCTCACCAGGCGCGAAACCAGGGTGCTGCCGAACTTGCTGTCGGGGGTGATCGAACGTTTGACTGCTTGACGACGTCTGGACATAGGAGCCTTGCAAAATTACTTGGCCGCTGCGGGCTTGGCCGCTTTCGGCCGTTTCACTCCGTATTTGGAACGGCTCACCCGGCGCTTCTCGACCCCCGCCGCATCAAGCGTGCCTCTCACGATGTGGTAACGCACCCCGGGCAGGTCCTTCACACGGCCCCCGCGGACGAGGACGATGGAGTGTTCCTGGAGATTGTGGCCTTCATCGGGGATATAAGCGATCACCTCGTAACCGTTGTTCAACCTCACTTTGGCCACTTTGCGCATGGCCGAATTCGGCTTCTTCGGCGTCCGTGTCATGACCTGCAGACACACCCCCCTGCGAAAAGGGGCGCGCTGCAAAGCCGGGGACTTCGACTTGTAACTTAACTTGTTTCGCCCTTTTCGGACGAGCTGGTTGATGGTCGGCATTTCAAAAATCGATCGTTAAAACACGGTCACCGCGAACTTCCGGGAAAACGGAGTGCGGACTCTAGCAAAGGAAGTCTTCGTTGCAACTGTATTTTGAAATATTTTTAACTCGCAGTCGGCTCTTCCGTCATGGTCGGCCCTGTTTCCTCGGGCAACACCTCCACCAGAGGTTTGAGGTTGACTTTCCGGTGCATGTCAAAACCGGTTCCGGCAGGAATAATGTGACCCATGATCACATTTTCCTTGAAGCCGCGGAGGTAATCCAGCTTGCCCATGGTCGCCGCCTCCGTCAGCACGCGCGTCGTGTCCTGGAACGAGGCCGCACTCAGGAAGCTTTCCGTCTCCAGCGATGCCTTGGTGATACCCAGCAGGACGGGCTGCGCTTCGGCGGGCTTGCCGCCCATTTTTTCAACCCGCTGATTCTCATCCTCGAAGGCCAGCTTGTCGATTTGCTCGCCCCACAGGAAGAGCGTGTCCCCCGGCTCCGTGATGCGGACCTTGCGCAGCATCTGGCGCACAATGATCTCAATGTGCTTGTCGTTGATGGTCACGCCTTGGAGACGGTAAACTTCCTGCACCTCGTTGACCAAATGCTCCTGCAACTCCTGAGGCCCGCAGACATCAAGAATCTCGTGCGGGACCACCGGACCCTCCGTCAGTTGCTGGCCCTTCTTCACGAAGTCGCCCTTGAACACGATGACGTGGCGTCCGATCGGGATCAAATGCTCCTCCTCCACGCCTGTTTGCGGATCCTTGATCAAAATGCAGCGCTTCCCGCGCACGCTTTGTCCGAAATCCACCACCCCATCGATCCGCGAAATTTCCGCGGCATCCTTGGGACGGCGCGCCTCGAACAACTCGGCCACGCGCGGCAGACCGCCCGTGATGTCTTTGGTCTTGGAGGTTTTTCGCGGTGTCTTGGCCATCAAGGTGCCGGCGACGATCTTGTCGCCCTCGTTCACCACGATATGAGCGCCGGAGGGAATCGCGTAACTGGCCAGGGTTTCGCGCTTGTCGTTCTGGATGATGATCTGCGGATGCAAATCCTCCTTGTGGTCGATGATCACCATGGCCTCCTGGCCCGTGGTCTCGTCCACCTCCTGCTTCATCGTGACGCCTTCGATGATGTCGTGGAACTTCACCCGGCCCGCTTTCTCCGAAAGAATGGGGACGTTGTAAGGATCCCACTGGACGAACGTATCCCCCTTCTTGACCTTGCCCCCATTCGGCACGGAAATCACGGAGCCAATGACGACATTGTGAGTTTCGATTTCGCGCCCGTCCTCCGTCAGCAGCGACACCGAGCCGTTCTTGTTCAACACGATGTTGTTGCCGTCCTCAAGCTTCACCAGGCGCAAGTCATTGTAGCGAATCACGCAGTCATGCTTGGACTTGATCTGCGGTTGCTTGAAGACCTGTGAGGCCGTGCCGCCGATGTGGAACGTGCGCATCGTCAACTGCGTGCCCGGTTCGCCGATCGACTGGGCCGCAATAATGCCCACCGCCTCGCCCATCTTGACCAATCCGCCGGTGGCGAGATTCCGTCCGTAACACGCAACGCAAATGCCATGCTTGCTGTCGCACGTCAGCACCGAGCGAATCCGGACGCGCTCCACTCCGGAACGTTCGATCTGCTTGGCCCGAACTTCGTCGATCTCATCGTTGGCCCGGATCAATTTGACCTTGGGTTCGCTCGGATCGGAAATGTCGTCGCAGCAGAACCGCCCCACGATCCGCTCGCTCAGCTTCACAACCTCGTCCTCGCCCTCGTAAATGGCCTGCACCCAGATTCCATTCGAGGTGCCGCAATCGTGCTCGCGGATAATGACGTCCTGCGCCACATCCACCAGTTTCCGCGTCATGTAGCCGGAATCGGCCGTCTTCAGAGCCGTGTCAGCCAGGCCTTTGCGGGCGCCGTGCGTGGAGATGAAGTACTCCAGCACCGTCAAACCTTCGCGGAAGTTGGAGAGAATCGGCTTCTCAATGATGTCGCCGGAGGGCTTGGCCATCAGCCCGCGGACGCCGGCGAGCTGCCGCACTTGCTGGCGATTGCCGCGGGCGCCTGAATCCACCATCAGCCACACCGGATTGTACTCCCGCTTGCCCTGGTTGTATTCCAGGGTGCGCAACATGACGTTGGCGATCTGGTCGGTGCAGTGGGTCCAGATATCGACCACCTTGTTGTAGCGTTCGCCGGGAGTGATGACGCCTTTGCGATACTGCTTCTCCACGTCGGCGATCTGCTTCTGCGCGGCTTCGATCTCCTGCAGCTTCTCCTTCGGGATGATCATATCATCGATGCCGATGGAGACACCCGCGCGAGTGGCCTCCTGGAAACCAAGCTCCTTCAAGCGGTCCAGCGTGGTGACCGTCTTGTCGTGCCCGCAATGCTTGTAACAATTCCAAATCAACTCGCCCAACTGGGATTTGCCCACCACCCGGTTTGGAAACCCGAGTTCCGGCGGCCAGATCTCGCTGAAGATCACGCGCCCGACCGTGGTCTCAATGATTTTCTTCTCGGCGTCCCCGTAGACGGTCTTGACGCCATAATCGGGATTCGCGATGCGGATCTTCTCGTGCGTCCGCACTGCGCCGTCGGCCAGGGCGAACACGACTTCGCTCTTGCCGCCAAAAAGCTTGAGTCTCTTCTCGCCGGACGACTTGCCGATTTCACGGGGATTCGCCGTCAGGTAATAGCAGCCCAGCGTGATGTCCTGGGTCGGCGTCATGATGGGCTTGCCGCTCGACGGACTGAAAATATTGTTCGGAGCCATCATGAGGAGGCGCGCCTCGAGCTGGGCCTCGACACTCAGCGGAACGTGCACCGCCATCTGATCCCCGTCGAAATCCGCGTTGTAGGCGGTGCAGACAAGCGGGTGAATGCGGATGGCTTCCCCCTCGATGAGCACGGGCTCGAAGGCCTGCACGGAAAGACGGTGCAGCGTCGGAGCGCGATTGAGCAAAACGGAGTGACCCTTCGTCACCTCTTCCAGAATGTCCCACACTTCCGGAGACTGGCGTTCGATCATCTTCTTGGCCGATCGAACCGTGTGCACATAGCCAAGTTCCTTCAGCCGCCGAATGATGAACGGTTCGAAGAGAACCAAGGCCATCTTCTTGGGCAGTCCGCATTGGTGAAGATGCAGCTCGGGGCCGATCACGATCACCGACCGGCCCGAGTAATCCACACGCTTGCCGAGCAGGTTCTGGCGGAAACGGCCGCTCTTCCCCTTGAGCATGTCGGAAAGAGACTTGAGCGGACGATTGCCCGCTCCCGTCACCGCGCGGCCGTGACGGCCGTTGTCGAACAGCGCGTCGATCGCCTCCTGAAGCATGCGCTTCTCGTTCCGGATAATGACCTCCGGCGTCTTCAACTGAAGCAGGTTCTTCAACCGGTTGTTGCGGTTGATGACCCGGCGGTAAAGATCGTTCAGGTCCGACGTCGCAAAACGACCGCCCTCCAAGGGGACCAAGGGACGCAAGTCGGGAGGGATCACCGGCAGAACCGTCAGAATCATCCACTCCGGACGCATGTGCGACGACAGGAATCCTTGAAAGAGCTTGATGCGCTTGGCGATCTTCTTGCGGATCTGCTTGCTCTTGGTTTCGGTCATCGCCTGCTGCAACTGGGTGATCTGCTCTTCGAGTTCGACCTTCCCCAGCGCCTCCCGGACAGCCTCGGCCCCCATCTTGGCCAGAAAGGTGTCGGGACCGTAAGTTTCACGCGCCTCCCGGTATTCGATTTCACTCAGCAGTTGGTGCTGCTTGAGTGGCGTGGAGCCGGGGTCGATGACGAGGTAATCCTCATAATAAATCACGCGCTCCAGGTTCCGAGCGGTCATGTCGAGCATCAACCCGATGCGGGACGGCATGCACTTGAAAAACCAAATATGCGAGGCCGGCACCGCCAGTTCGATGTGCCCCATGCGTTCACGGCGCACCCTCGAGAGGGTCACCTCAACTCCGCAACGGTCGCAAACAACGCCCCGGTGCTTGATCCGCTTGTATTTGCCGCAGGAGCATTCCCAATCCTTCACGGGGCCGAAAATGCGCTCGCAGAACAAGCCTCCTTTTTCCGGCTTGAAGGTTCGATAATTGATGGTCTCGGGATTCTTGACCTCCCCTTTCGACCACGATTTGATGGATTCCGGCGAGGCAACTGAAATGGCGATATGCTCCACCAAGTTCACTTTGTCCAAGCCGAGCAGCTCGCGGGCGGATTCTTTGCTGGTCATCATAGGATTCCGTTGGTTTTCGGGTGGATGGCCGGATCAGGCCAGAGTGGCCAAACTGGGCTGTTGTTGCACCTGATCAACCGGATTGGAATATCCGATTTTCACATCGAGGCCCAGGGACTGCATTTCTTTCACCAGCACGTTGAACGACTCGGGCACGCCCGCCTCAAGGGCGTTGTCGCCCTTGACGATGCTTTCGTAGATCCGCGTGCGCCCTTGCACATCATCGGACTTGACCGTCAGCAATTCCTGCAGCGTATAAGCCGCTCCATAGGCTTCCATGGCCCAAACTTCCATTTCGCCGAACCGCTGGCCGCCATATTGTGCCTTCCCACCCAGGGGTTGCTGAGTGACGAGCGAGTAGGGCCCCACGGCGCGGGCGTGAATCTTGTCCGCCACCAAATGCCCCAGCTTCATCATGTAAATGTAGCCCACGACGATTTCCTGGTCGAAGGCCTCCCCCGTTCGTCCGTCGTAAAGCATGGTCTTGCCATGCTCCGGAAGCTTCGCCTCTTTCAGGTAATGACGAATGTCCTTCTCTCGAATGCCATCGAACACCGGCGTCGCGAAACGCAGCCCCAAGAGCCGCGCCGCCCAGCCCAGGTGCGTTTCCAACACTTGCCCCACATTCATGCGGGACGGAACCCCCAGGGGATTCAAGACGATGTCCACCGGAGTGCCATCCGCAAGGAACGGCATGTCTTCCTCGGGCACAATCTTGGCCACCACCCCCTTGTTGCCGTGCCGTCCGGCCATCTTGTCGCCGACGGACAGCTTGCGTTTCGAGGCGATATAGACTTTCACGGACTTGATGATGCCGGTGTCCACCTCGTCCCCGGACTCGACCCGCTCCACATCCTCGTCATGCTGCATTTGCAGCTCTTCGAACTTCTTTTTGAAGCTGCCGATGATTTCGTTGATCTTGTTGCGAATCGGTGAAGGATCGATTTCGATGCGGTCGTACACCGCTGCCAGTTTCCGCAGCAGCGTCTTGGTGATTTTCCGGTTGGCCGGAATAATGATTTCCCCGGTTTCGGAGTTCACCACGTCGAGCGGAATCTTTTCGCCGAGGAGGATGTTGCTCAGCCCTTCGGTCAATTGTTCCCGCAGATCGTCGAGCTTGCTCTTGTAGCTCTCCTCGACCTCCTTGGCGTGCTTCTTGGCCTCGCTCGGATTCATCCGGGTCCCGGGCTTTTCATTCTCCTTCTTCGAGGAGACCTTCACATCCATGACAATGCCGTAGGTTCCCGAGGGAACCTTGAGGGAAGTGTCCTTCACATCGGCGGCTTTTTCGCCGAAAATCGCCCGGAGCAAGCGCTCCTCCGGCGCCAGTTCCGTTTCGCTCTTGGGCGTGATCTTGCCCACCAGAATGTCTCCCGGTTTGACTTCCGCGCCCACGCGAATCACGCCGTCGGCGCCCAGATTCTTGAGAGCTTCCTCGCCCAGGTTTGGAATATCCCGGGTGATTTCTTCCGGTCCAAGCTTGGTGTCGCGAGCGCCTACCTCGAACTCCTCGATGTGGATGGACGTGAACACGTCGTCCTTCACGATGCGCTCGCTGATCAGGATCGCATCTTCGAAGTTATAGCCGTTCCACGGCATGAAGGCGCAAAGCACGTTTCGCCCCAGAGCCAGCTCGCCCCCGCTGGTGCAGGGGCCATCCGCGACGACCTGCCCCTTCTTCAGGGTATCACCACGGGCCACGAGAATCTTTTGGTTGATGCACGTCGCGGCGTTCGAACGCATGAACTTCCGCACTTGATAGACGTGCAACCCCTCGCCGACATCCGTTTTGATCTTCTTCTTGCCCTCAGGCAACTTGCCGTCACGGGACACAATGATTTGGCTGCCGGTCACCGAGGCGACTTTGCCCGCGTCCTCGGCGACGATCACGGCCCGCGAATCCTTGGCCACCCGATCCTCCAGTCCCGTCGCCACGAGGGGCGCTTCGGTCACGAGCAAGGGCACCGCCTGCCGCTGCATGTTCGAGCCCATCAACGCGCGATTCGCGTCGTCGTGCTCAAGAAAAGGAATCAACCCCGCTGCCACCGAGACCAGTTGCTTGGGCGAGACATCCATGTAATCCACCCGGGTCGGCTCCACATCGATGAAGTCCCCTTTGCACCGGCACGTGACCCGGTCGGTCAGGAAGTGCCCCTTGTGGTCGATGGTGGCGTTGGCTTGCGCCACGATGTACTGCTCCTCGCGGTCGGCGGTGAGGTACTCGATGTGATGGGTCACACGGCCTTTCTCGACCCGGCGATAAGGAGTTTCGATAAAACCAAAATCATTGACCCGGGCGAAGGTCGCGAGGGACGCGATCAGACCGATGTTCGGACCTTCCGGCGTCTCAATCGGACAAATGCGGCCATAATGCGAGGGATGCACGTCACGGACTTCGAATCCGGCCCGGTCACGCGACAGACCTCCGGGCCCCAGCGCCGAAAGCCGGCGCTTGTGGGTCAATTCGGCCAGCGGGTTGATTTGGTCCATGAACTGGGACAATTGGCTTCGCCCAAAGAAGTCGCGCACCACCGCCGAAAGGGCCTTCGGATTGATCAGCTTCTGCGGCGTCATGGTGTCCATGCCCTGATCAAACAGAGTCATGCGCTCCTTCACGAGACGCTCCGTCCGGGCAAGTCCGACCCGGCATTGATTGGCAAGCAACTCGCCCACGGTCCGGATCCGGCGGCTGCCCAAATGATCAATGTCATCCAGCGTGCCTTCTCCCTTCTTCAGCTTGAGCAGGTACTTGGTGGCGGCAACCAGGTCCTCCTTGGTCAAAATGCGCGACTCGTTGTCTTCTTTCAGACCCAGCTTCTGGTTGATCTTGTAGCGACCGACACGGCCCAAATCGTAGCGTTTGGGATCGAAGAAAAGGCGCTTGATCAAGGCGCGGGCATTCGCCGCCGTGGGCGGATCGCCCGGACGCAGCCGGCGATAGATGTCTTTGAGGGCCTCCTCTTCGTTCTTGGTGGGATCCTTCTTCAGGCATTTGATAATGATGCCATCGTCCACCGCGGTGTCCACCACCCGGATCCTGCTTTGGCCCAGCTCGGCAATCTGCTTGATCACCGCCTTGGAAAGGGGTTCGAAGGCGCGCGCGACAACGATATCCTTTTTCTCGTCGGTGACGTCCTCAATCAAGACCTTGTTCTGGATGTCATCCAGGCCGTCGGCGGCTTTCACGCTCAGCTCCTGAATGTCGTAAAAAAGCGTCAGAATATCGGCATCGGTGCCGTAGCCCAAGGCTCGGAAAAAAGTCGTGGTCAGAAACTTTCTCCGCCTCTTCTTGCGGTCCAGGTAGACGTAGAGGAGATCGCTGGTGTCGAACTGGGCTTCGTACCACGAACCGCGATCAGGAATGATGCGGAACGAGTGGAGCAGTTTGCCGTTGGGATGCTGCGTGGCTTCAAAGGCGAGGCCGGGCGAGCGATGCAACTGGCTTACGATCACACGCTCTGCGCCATTGATGACGAACGTGCCTTGGGGCGTCATCAGGGGCAGTTCCCCCATGAACACCTTTTCCTCCTTGGCCCCTTTTTCCTCCTTGAGGATAAAGGTTACATGAAGCGGCGACCCGTAGGTCAGTCCCTCCCGCAAGCACTCCAGCCAATCCTGCTTCGGATCGCCAATCTCGTAGTCCTTGTAATCGAGGACGGTCTTGCCGTCATAGCTTTCAATCGGAAAGACTTCCGCGAAGACAGCCTGCAATCCGAGATTCGCCCGTTTCGAGGGCGAGATCTCGGCTTGGAGAAACTCCCGATAGGAGTTGATCTGAACTTCAATCAGATTGGGAGGGTTGATGATCTCTTTGATCTTCCCGAAATTGATGCGCTCAGGCACTCGCGTTGGCATGATTTCTGACTAAGCTATGGCCGCACTGCTGCGGCCGGTTCGACGGCTGAATGTGCAAAGGGCGACCTGCCGGCGTTGCCGGTGGCCGCTTGAAGCTGAATACCCCGCTGGGAACAGATTCTCCCGCTCAGCATCCGGGAGAACACGGGTGTAAATACCATCGTTCCAATTCTTTTCCGGTCCGCCCAGGCGGCGGGGCGCCAACCCCGCCGCCTTGCAAGACCCCAAAATCACTTGACTTCGACTTTCGCGCCGGCTTCCTCAAGCTTCTTCTTGGCCGCATCGGCGTCGGCCTTGTTGGCGCCTTCCAGAACCGGCTTGGGCGCTTCCTCAACCAGTTTCTTCGCTTCCGCCAAACCCAGTCCCGCTTTGACTTCGCGGACCACTTTGATGACTGCGATCTTCTTGTCGGCGGGGACCGAAGCCAGAATCACATCGAAGGCCGTCTTGGCTTCCGCCGCGGGGGCGGCGGCGCCGGCAGCGCCTCCGGCAGGTGCAGCTGCCACGGCCACGGGCGCGGCCGCGCTGACACCCCACTTGGTTTCGAGTTGTTTGACGAGCTCGGCGGCCTCAAGGACCGTAAGCTTGCTCAGTTCTTCCACGATATTTGCAATGTCTGCCATTTTTCCTTTCAGTCTCGTCGCGATCCCCGGCCAGAGATCGATCAAGTTCGCGGCCCGCGAACCGGCGATTTACTTTGTTGTTTGTTGCTGTTGTCTCGTTCCGCCGTGGCGACGATGGAACAAATTGGATTGTCGATGGGAGATTCCCCTCGGATTCAAGCTCACGCGGCCTGATCGGAACGGGCCTTGATCACGCGCGCAAGCTGGGAACCGGGAGCGCTCAGCACCGCAGCCAAACGCGTGGCGGGGGCTTGAATCAGCCCAACCAATTTCCCCCTCAACACTTCGATCGACGGCAAATCGGCCAGGGCCAGAACATCGGCTGCTTCCAGACGCTGATCCTTCAAGTAACCAAATTGCAGCTTGGGTTTTTCAAACTCCGTTTGAAAAGTCTTGACGACCTTGGCGGCCGCCGAGACGTCCTGCTGCCCCGTCACGACGGCCACTTGGCCCGACAAACTCCCTTTCAGGTCTGCCAGTTGCGCCTCATGAGCGGCAATACGGAAGATGGAGTTCTTGACGACGCGAAGTTCGCTGCCGACCTGGCGCAACCGCTTTCGAAGCTCCGTAAACTGGTGAACCTTGAGGCTGCGATAATCGACCACGATAAAAAACGGGGACGACTTGAGGCGCGCCAAATACTCGTCGCGAATGTATTGCTTTTCCTGTCTCATCGAATGCTCCTTTCAGGTTTTAGGCGGCGGCGGAAGCGTTGACGTCCCGCAAATCGATCGAAATCGGCGGACTCATCGTGGCGCTCAGAGTGCAGGATTGCACGTAGACCCCCCGCACGCTGGAAGGTCGCGCCCGCACCACCGCATCAATCACAGCTCTCGTGTTCTCGGCAATTTGCTCCGCGGAAAATGAAGCCTTCCCAACCGGAACATGCACGTTGCCAGCCTTGTCCGTCTTGAATTCGACCCTCCCTGCTTTGACTTCGCGCACCGCCTTCGCCGTGTCTTCCGTGACCGTGCCGGTCTTGGGATTGGGCATGAGGCCACGCGGACCAAGAACCTTGCCCAACTTGCGAACTTCCACCATCGCTTCGGGGGTCGCAATGGCAACGTCAAAATCAGTCCAACCCTCGTTGCATTGTTTAATCATTTCGTCGAACCCGACGAACTCGGCTCCCGCCGCCTTGGCCGCATCCGCCGCAGGTCCGCTCTTGGCAAAGACCAGCACCCGGACCGTCTTGCCGCTGCCGTGGGGCAGAGGAACCGTTCCGCGAACCATCTGATCCGACTGCTTGGGATCCACTCCAAGACGGAAAGCAATTTCGACGGTCTCGTTAAACTTCGCTTTCGGAAATTTGACAAGCACGTCGACGGCAGACTTGAGGTTGTAGGGTTTAGCCTGGTCGATCAGGGCAAGGGCTTTTTTGTATCGTTTGCTGGGCATTTTCTGGAGCGGTGCTGGCGGACTTGGTTGTCGTCCTCCCGCGGGTTTAAGGTTCTATCTCGACTCGAAAATTTGGATTGTTGGACTACGAAATGACTTCGATCCCCATACTCCGGGCGGTGCCGGAGATGACGCGGAAAGCCGATTCCTCCGTGTTGGAGTTCATGTCTTTGAACTTCAATTTGACGATATCCATGACTTGCTTGCGCGTCACTTTGCCGACCTTGTCCTTATTGGGAGTCTTCGATCCGGAAGCGATCCCGGCCGCCTTCTTGAGGAGCACGGCGGCGGGCGGAGACTTGGTGATATAGGTGAAGGACTTATCCTGATAAACGGTGATGACCACGGGAATGACCAAGCCCGCCTGGTCCTTGGTCGCCGCGTTGAAATCCTTGCAAAAGGCCATGATGTTCACCCCATGCTGACCCAATGCGGGGCCGATCGGAGGTGCGGGATTAGCTTGGCCTGCAGGAATTTGCAGTTTGATTTGGCCGGTGACTTTTTTCGCCATAACGATGAGAGATGCTCGATGAAAATTCGATAATCAGGCCTTTTCGACCTGCCAGTACTCCAACTCCACAGGGGTATTCCGCCCAAAGATGTTCACGGTAACCTTCAACTTGCCGCGATCCGGCTCGATCTCCTCGATCACACCGCTGAAATTGAGGAACGGTCCGTCGTTGATCTTCACGGTTTCGCCAACTTCAAAACTAACCTTCGGCCTTTCATGATCTTCCGATTCGGAGATCTGAGCCTTGATCGAATCAATTTCCTCAGCGGAAGCCGGGCTGGGACGTTCGCCCCCGACAAAACCGATGATCCCCTGGGTTTCATGAACAAACTGCCAGGGCTTGGGCAGCAAGCGCTTGTTTTCGTCAAGGAGCACCATGTCAATGAAAACGTAGCCAGGATAGAGCTTCCGTGTGGTGACCGTCTTCTTGCCACTGCGCACCTCGGCAACCTTCTCCATGGGCACGAGCACCTCATGGATATACTCCGTCATCTCCTCCGCTTTGAGGCGCTTCTCAATGCTCTCTTTCACTTTCTGTTCCTGTCCGGAGAGCGTATGGATGACAAACCACTGGCTATTCATGGGGGCTGGGGTGCGGCCAAAACTAGAGCAGGGCTTGGACGACGTTACGGAAGACGACATCCACCGCCATGGTGAAGAAACCGAGCATGGCGATGACGACCATCACAACAAGAGTCGATTCTTTCAGTTCCTCGGTCGAAGGCCAGTTGCATTTCTTCAACTCCTCACGAGTTTCGCCCACGTAGCCGGAAAGCCGCATCAGGTATCCCTTGCGCCACGCAATGGCGAAAAGGATCCCCGCGACAACCAGCGTTATGATCCAAGTAATATCTTTCACAATCTCTAGAGAACCCTGCCAACACGCTTCGCCTGGCGGAGGGGGAGGGATTCGAACCCCCGATGGTTTGCACCATAACGGTTTTCAAGACCGCCGCATTCGACCACTCTGCCACCCCTCCCACAAGACTGGCAGGGCGGGAGGGACTCGAACCCCCAACCAACGGTTTTGGAGACCGCTACTCTACCAATTGAGCTACCGCCCTACTGACGAAAACTCGCGTTCCCGCTTCACACGGGCGTAGACCGGATGACATCCACCGCGAACGTCATTCGATCCATGGGGTTCAAGCCATGACCTCGCTGATACGACCAGCACCGATGGTTCGACCGCCTTCGCGGATCGCGAAACGCTGTCCTCTTTCCATGGCGACTGGCGCGATCAGTTCGACCTCGACCGAAACATTGTCTCCAGGCACCACCATTTCGACGCCTTGGGGCAAGGTGATGTTTCCGGTCACATCGCTCGTGCGGAAATAAAACTGAGGACGATATTTGTTGAAAAACGGCGTGTGACGCCCTCCTTCCTCCTTCGAAAGGACATACACTTCGGCCTTGAACTTCGTATGCGGGGTGATGGTGCCGGGCTTCGCCAACACCATGCCGCGCTCAACCTCCTCCTTCTTGGTGCCCCGCAAGAGAATGCCCACATTGTCGCCCGCGCTGGCTTTGTCGAGCAACTTGCGGAACATCTCGATGTCCGTCGCCGTCGTCTTGCGGGTATCCCGCAGACCCACGATTTCGACTTCCGACATCTTATTCAACTCTCCGCGCTCCACACGACCCGTCACCACCGTGCCGCGTCCCTCAATGTTGAAAACGTCCTCAATGCACATGAGGAAGGGCTTGTCCACTTCACGCGTCGGCAGCGGAATGAACGAATCAATCGCGTCCATCAGACCTTGAATCGCCGCCTCGCCTTCCGGCTTGGCCTCCAACGCAGCGGTGGCCGATCCACGCACAATGGGAGTCGTGTCGCCCGGGAAATTATACTTCGACAACAAGTCGCGAATCTCCATCTCAACGAGATCCAGCAACTCCTTGTCATCCACGAGGTCCACTTTGTTCAAAAAGACCACGATCGCAGGCACCCCGACTTGGCGGGCCAGCAAAATGTGCTCGCGGGTCTGAGGCATGGGACCATCCGCGGCGCTGACCACCAAGATCGCGCCGTCCATCTGCGCGGCACCTGTGATCATGTTCTTGACGTAGTCCGCGTGGCCCGGGCAATCCACGTGAGCATAGTGGCGCGTCGCCGTTTCATACTCCACATGCGAAACGGCAATCGTCACGGTCTTCGTGGCGTCGCGCACAGTTCCACCCTTGGTGATGTCCGCGTAGCTGATCGCCTTGGCCAGACTCCTCCGCGACTGAACCGCGACGATGGCCGCCGTTAAAGTGGACTTGCCATGATCGACGTGTCCGATGGTGCCGACGTTAACGTGCGGCTTTGTCCTTTGAAACGCTTCCTTTGCCATGCTAATTACAGTTATGGGTTGATATTTTTCTTTACTTTTTCGCGATCAAAATCATGGAGCCCATGATCAGGTTTGAACTGATGACCTCGTCCTTACCAAGGACGTGCTCTGCCAACTGAGCTACATGGGCCATCGAGGCTTGAAAACATTGATCATTATTCCAGCCTGAAGACGACAAAAAAGCCCGCCAGCCCTTAGCGTCAAACTCGCAGTTCGCGGGCCGACCGACTTCAATGTTGTTCAAAACCAGCGATTGTTTCTAAGAACTATAAAAAGGAGCATTGAGTGTCAAATGCTTTCTCGAAAAAATTCGAACACTCAGCGACCACTCAGGAGTCGAGCCAGCCCCATGCATCCTGAAGGCTCACCGGACCTGGCTCAAAGAGGAGGTAAGATCCAAACAAACCGCTTCTTTTGTGCTGCGCACGAACAACTTACCACCGCTCAGAGAGGGGGTTGACCAACATTTTCCGCCCACAACTTTGGCCTGGGCTAGTTCCTTGTATCCCGCCGGTGTCGCTTCGACAATGACAAGCCTTCCATCATCGCTCAGAGCAATAATCTTTCCCGAGGCTGCAATCACATTGCCCGACCCAAAGCCAGGTTGTTCCCACTTCACTTTGCCCGTCGCCAATTCCACACATTTCAATGGCCCCTCTCCGTATTCTTTAAAGCTAAACATACCATAGAGATGTCCATTGTGATAAATGGGTGTACTCCAATGGTTTGCAACTGGCTTGTTACCCGTCAGCCTCCAAACCTCCTCGGCCGAAAAACTCGAGCCTGACTTCGTGATTTTGGCCAGTGCCGCCCCCACTCCATACCCCGCACTGCAATAAACCATATTCCCGGCAACGACCGGCGAAGCCGCCGTCGAAACATTAAAGCGAAAAGGAAACTTCCAAAGTACCTTCCCGTCCTCTCGCGAGACTGAAACCAAGCCGCTCTGCATGAAGAAAACGATCTGCCGAACCCCTTCAATGGTCGCCGGCACAGGGGTAGCATGCGTCATTTTCTCTTCCCCCGTTTGCCACACCAATTTTCCGGTCGCCTTCGCAAACGCCAGCAAACTCTGACCAGCGCCTCCCCCACCCACAAACACAAGATTCCCATCGATCACCGGAGAAGTGGCATTCTTCCAGGAGATATTCTGACCCTGGAATGCCTTCAGGATGTCCTGAGTCCATTGAACCTTGCCAGTGCTCGCATCCAGGCAACTCAAGACCATGTCCGAAGAATACACATAAACCCTTCCCGATTCGACCACAGGGGTCGAACGCGGGCCATCCCCTCCATTGTTGTCCTTCCTCCCATCGTCTCCCCCTCCCTGATACTTGGCCACGCCCAAGGGAGCGGACCACACTTCTTTTCCAGACGCCGCATCATAAGCCACGCAGACTTCTTGAAGAGCCCCTTCGCGCATCGCGGAAATCAAAGTGAAGGCTTTGCCCTGAGCAATGCTGAAAGAGCTAAAACCATTGGAAGCCTGGGATTTCCACAGAATCTTCGGTCCTTGGACAGGCCATTGATAGGACACCTTTTCTTCAGAGATTCCGTTGTTGGCTGGACCTCGATACTCATTCCAGTCGGCGGCGAGGCCTTGGTTCCAAAGCGTGAACAGGCCGGTACAGCAGCAGGTCGCAAGTCGAATCAAGTTCACCATCAACGGATAACCTCAAACCGCAGTCGAATCAAGACCCGTTCAACTATTTAGAATAATTCTAAATATTGACACCTATTCCTACCCTAACCAAACTCACTGCATCTGGAATGGATCAAACCCCATCATTCACGGCTGCTGACTTAACGCTCTCCGAGCGGTTGGAGAAATGCGGACTGCGGATGACCCCTCAGCGGCAGCATGTTTATCATGTGTTGCTGAGCAAACGCGATCATCCAACAGCCGAAGAAGTCTTCATCCGTTCCAAGCCAGGCATGGCCGAAATCTCCCTCGCCACGGTTTACAATTGCCTCGAAACACTGGTTCAGTGTGGCCTGCTTCGAGTGGTCCATTTGGATCGATCCCCTACCCGCTACTGTTCGAATATGCAGGATCATCACCACTTTCATTGCGACACCTGCGGTGGCACGTATGACTTGGAGTTCCAGAAGGGGGCGGCGCTTCCCAGCGTGTCGATCCCCAAAGGATTCCAAGCGGGACGCTACGAAGTCGTGGTCCGAGGCCGCTGCCCGGATTGCCAGGAACCCGGAACCTCCGCTTGATTTTTCCCAGCCATGAGCACCGCAACCGAAACCATCGAAGGATTGGTCCAGCAGGATTACAAATATGGATTCATCACGGACCTGGAGATGGATTCACTGCCTCCCGGTTTGGACGAGGATGTCATCCGTTTCCTCTCAACCAAGAAGAACGAACCCGATTTTCTCCTCGATTTTCGCCTCAAAGCCTATCGGCATTGGCGGGGGATGACAGAGCCTGCCTGGCCCAAAGTCACCTATGAGAGGGTGGATTTTCAGGCCATCTCCTACTACGCCGCACCGAAGCAGAATGCCTCGGCTCCGAAGAGCCTGGACGAAGTCGATCCCAAACTTCTGGAGACTTACGAAAAGCTCGGGATTTCCTTGCGGGAGCGCGAGCGTCTGGCGGGTGTGGCCGTGGATGCCGTGTTTGACAGCGTTTCCGTAGCCACCACTTACAAAGAAACGCTGGCCGAAAAGGGAATCATTTTTTGCTCTTTCAGCGAGGCAGCGCGACAACATCCTGATCTGGTGCGGAAGTATCTCGGCAGCGTGGTGCCCTACACGGACAATTTTTACGCGACTTTGAATTCGGCGGTTTTCAGTGACGGCTCCTTCGTCTACATCCCGAAAGGCGTGCGGTGTCCGATGGAGCTAAGCACCTATTTCCGCATCAACGCCGCCAAGACAGGCCAGTTTGAGCGTACTCTGATCGTGGCGGACGAAGGGGCGCAGGTCAGCTATCTGGAAGGTTGCACGGCGCCGATGCGCGATGAAAACCAACTCCATGCTGCGGTCGTGGAGCTCGTCGCGCTGGATCGAAGCGACATCAAGTATTCCACCGTCCAGAACTGGTATCCGGGCGATGCCGAGGGCCGCGGAGGCATCTACAATTTTGTCACCAAACGCGGGCTTTGCCGCCGGGACGCAAAAATTTCCTGGACCCAGGTCGAAACCGGATCGGCCATCACATGGAAGTACCCCAGCGTGATTCTGCAGGGGGACAACAGCGTCGGAGAATTTTATTCCGTGGCGGTCACCAACCATCGACAGCAGGCGGATACCGGCACCAAAATGGTCCATCTGGGAAAAAACACGCGCAGCACCATCATTTCGAAGGGAATCTCGGCGGGCCGTGGCCAGAACGCATATCGCGGCCTCGTCAAGATTCAGAAATCGGCACAGGGGGCGCGAAACTTCTCACAATGCGATTCCTTGCTGATCGGGAACCAGTGCGGAGCGCACACGTTCCCCTACATCGAAGTGAAGAACACTTCTTCGAGCGTGGAGCACGAGGCCACGACCTCCAAAATCGGCGAGGATCAAATTTTCTACTGCAATCAACGGGGCATCTCGACGCAGGACGCGGTGAACATGATCGTCAACGGTTTCTGCAAAGAGGTGTTCAAGGAGCTGCCGATGGAGTTTGCCGTGGAAGCTCAAAAACTGCTGGGAGTAAGTCTTGAAGGAAGCGTGGGCTGAGCCGCAAACGCGGCCTTCTCCAAAACACAAGTCATGAGCGAAGTCATTCTGGAAATCAGGGATTTGCATGCGGGAGTGGAAGGAAAGAAAATCCTGCAAGGCGTCAACCTCACCCTCCGCGCGGGGGAAGTGCACGCCATCATGGGACCCAACGGGAGCGGAAAGAGCACCCTTTCCTCCGTGCTGGCCGGCAAGGAAGAATTCGAAGTCACCGCAGGCCAGGTGCTTTACCGCGGCCAGGACCTGTTGGAACTCGACCCCGAGGAACGGGCTCGCGAAGGCGTCTTCCTCGCATTCCAGTACCCCGTGGAAATCCCCGGCGTCAACAGCACCTACTTCTTGAAGGCGGCCTTGAATGAGATCCGCAAACATCGTGGACTCCCGGAACTTGACGCCATGGAATTTTTGAAAGTGGTCAAGGAGAAGCTCAAAGTCCTCGATTTGTCCGAGGACCTCCTGCGCCGCCCCGTCAACGAGGGGTTTTCCGGGGGTGAGAAGAAGCGAAACGAGATTTTTCAAATGGCCGTGCTGGAACCCACCCTCGCCATCCTCGACGAGACGGACTCCGGCCTCGACATCGACGCGCTGAAAGTGGTTTCCGAAGGCGTGAACAAACTCAAGCGGGGTGACAACACCCAGTTGGTCATCACTCATTACCAGCGGCTGCTCAATTACATCGTCCCCGATCAAGTGCACGTCCTCTCCAAGGGCCGCATTGCGAAATCCGGCGGCAAAGATCTGGCACTGGAGCTGGAGAATCGCGGCTATGATTGGATTCTCAAGGAATCCGCCGCTTCCGCTCGACCCTAGCATTCACTTCAGCCCCTTTCACCTGAGATGTCCGCCAAGACGCCCATCGATTCGGGTCCGTACCTTCAAGAGTTCCGCCGCTGGAGCCAATCGTCCGAAGTCACGCGAGAAGCAGCTTGGCTGAAAGCTTTCCGGGAGGAAGGACTGGATCGATTCAAAGCAAAGGGTGTGCCGCCCCCGAATCACGAGGATTGGAGGTTCACGCCGCTGGCTCCCTGGCTCAAACTTCCTTTCTCCGCCAACCCCGCGGGCGCAAGGGGGGGATTGGACGCGGGTTTTCTGGCCCAAGAGGCGCTCTCGTCGCTTTCCGGACCAACCCTGGTGTTCGTCGATGGATGCCTGAATCCGGACATCTCTTCCTTCCAAGGGCTGCCCGAAGGTGTGGACGTCTGCGGGCTTCGTTCGATCTGCGAGCGGAATCCAGACGCCGTTCGGGAGCAATTGAATGCCAGGCTTCGTCCGGAGGAAAATCCCTTTGCCGATCTGAACGGGGCGTTTTTCCAGGACGGGGCGTGGATCCGCGTGGCGCCAGGCGCGGTGCTGGCTGATCCTGTCCGCCTCGTGCATGTCTCCACCTGTCCGAAGGCGGGGGCGTCGAGTCACACCCGCAATCTGATCGACGTCGGCGAGGGGGCGGAACTCAGGATCGTCGAGCAGTATCTTTCGATCCGGGAGGGAAATCATCACACGAACGTCGTGTCGGAACTGACGGTGGGTCCATCCGCCAGGGTGGAACTTGTGAAGTACCAGGACGAATCGTCCGAAGCGGTGCATCTCTCCACGCTGCTGGGGCGCTTCGATCGGGAAAGCCAGGTCCGGATTCATTCCATCAGCCTCGGTGCCAAACTCGCCCGAAACACGCTGCGGGTGGAATTGGCCGGGCCGGAATTGGAGTGCGTTCTCAACGGGTTGTACCTGACGCGAGGAGAGCAGTTGGCCGATCACCACATGATCGTGGAGCATCTTGAACCGCGCTGCGCGAGCCACGAGTACTTCAACGGCATCTTGGACGAACGATCCCGCGGGGTCTTCCACGGCCGCATCCTGGTGCACCCGACCGCGCAAAAGACGGACGCGAAACAGACCAACAAGAATCTGCTGCTTTCAGATGACGCGACCGCGAACACCAAGCCGCAATTGGAAATCTACGCCGACGACGTTCGCTGCACCCATGGTGCCACCGTGGGCCAATTGAACGAGGATTCGATTTTCTACCTTCGAGCGAGAGGCATTGGCTTGGAAACGGCGCGGCAAATGTTGATTCACGCGTTCGCCGGTGAGATTATCGGACGCATTAGCCACGACGCCACGCGCGAGGCGGTGGACCGAATTATCTGGGACCACCTGGAGTCTAATCCCCACATCGCCGCCGCTCCGTCGGCAGCGTGAGGCCCACGTTTATGACGATCGAAACGCTGATTGAGAATTTTCAACTCCTGGGAGAATGGGAGGAGCGTTATGCCTATTTGATGGACTTGGGGAAAAAGCTGCCCGGACTTTCCGCCGAGGAGAAAGTGGAGGCGAACCGCGTCCATGGATGCCAGGCGATGGTTTGGCTGACCCTGAAGACCGACGCGGCGGGTGCGGGACGCTTTCGGATCAATGCGGACAGTGACGCTTTCGTGGTGCGCGGCTTGATCTCGGTGCTGCTGATGTTGTTCGACGGTCGCACCGCCGAGGAAATTGCCCGCGTGGACGCTCGTGCGGCCTTTTCACAGCTCGGACTGGACCGCCACCTGAGCCCGACGCGCAAGAACGGCCTTTTTGCCATGGTGGAGAGAATCTGGACCCTGGCCTCGGCGGCGAACTCGCGAGCGCAAACTTCCCCCATCCCCTCATGAATTCATCAAACCCATCCAGTGTGGTTTTATCCAGAGACGTCCAAGCCGCCGTGGTTCCGGTCGGCACCGAGGTGACCTTGATGAAAGGGGAGACGGCTCTGATCACGCAGTCTCTTGGCGGCAGTTATACCGTCGTGGTGAACGGCAACATGTTCCGCATTGCGGGAAGAGACGCCGACGCGCTGGGATTTGAAGCGTCGAAGGGCCCCGCGCATCGCACCGGCCGGGTCCGCACTCGGGAAGAGCTGGAGCAGGAAGTATGGAATCAAATGCGAACCTGCTATGACCCCGAAATTCCCGTGAACATCGTCGATTTGGGACTCATTTACGGTTGTGAATTGACGGAATTGGGAACGCCCGACCGAGTCAAAGCCGAGGTCAAGATGACGTTGACGGCGCCCGGATGCGGCATGGGTCCCACGCTGGCACAGGACGTGCAAAACAAGCTCGTTTCCATCGAGGAGATCGAGGAAGCCAACGTGGAATTGGTGTGGGATCCGCCCTGGAATCAAGGCATGATGACCGAAGCGGCAAAATTGCAGTTGGGACTGCTCTGAGCCCTTCACTGCACGAGAGGTAGTTTTTCGTATGGACTGGGCGGCATTTCGACGCGACTTCCCCATCCTGGAGGAAGTGGTGCATGGGCATCCCCTCATCTACTTTGACAACGCCGCCAGCAGCCAGAAGCCGAGGCAGGTCATCGAAGCCATCTCCCATTTTTACGCGCACTCGAATGCCAATGTGCATCGGGGCATTCACGAATTAAGCGATCGGGCCACCGGGATCTACGAATCCGCCCGTCAGCGGGCCGCCCGCTTCCTCCATGCCCGCGATCCTTCGGAGATTATTTTCACGCGCGGCACCACGGAAGGAATCAACCTCGTCGCAGCGGCTTGGGCTTGTGAAAACATCAAAGCGGGCGAAGTCATCCTGCTGTCGGAAATGGAGCATCACTCCAATCTGGTTCCCTGGCAGATGGCGGCTCGAAAAACCGGCGCCAAGTTGCGCTTCGTGCCGGTGCATGGGGATGAGGCAGTGCTGGACTTGGAGGACCTGGAACGGCAGCTCTCCGAGGGCGTGCGTCTTGTGGCTCTGACTCACATTTCCAACACGATGGCGGTGGTGAATCCCGTGCGCCGGATCTGTGAGGCCGCCCGGCGAGCAGGCGCGGTCAGTGTCATCGACGCGGCGCAGAGTGCCGGACACCTCCCCTTGGATGTCCAGGAAATGGGATGCGATTTTCTGGCCTTTTCGAGTCACAAGATCTGCGGGCCGACGGGCATCGGTGTGCTCTACGGGCGCAAGGAGATCCTGGCCGGGATGACGCCTTATCAAGGTGGTGGAGAGATGATCTCGCGGGTGGAGTATCATTCGACCACCTACAACGTGCCCCCGCATCGGTTCGAAGCCGGAACGCCGGACATCGCCGGCGCGGCGGGACTCCTGGCGGCGTTCGATTATCTGGATCGCGTCGGTCGCAAGGCTATCTTTCATCACGACCAAGCGCTGGCAACCACGCTGGCCTCCGAGTTGCGTTCAATGCCCGGAGTGCGTGTCTTCGGCCCTTCCGGGTCCAGGGCGGGCTTGGTCTGCTTCACGCTGCCGGGGATCCACGCACTGGACTTCGCCACGATGGCGGACCAGCGCGGGGTCGCGTTGCGAGCAGGGCATCATTGCAATCAGCCGCTGATGGAGAAGCTGGGTGTGGCCGCCACCTTGCGGGCCAGTTTTTACTTTTACAACACGGAGTCAGAATTGACTCGATTCCTGGAAATCCTCCATGAATTGAAACGAAAACTGGCATGAACCCGACCCGCTCCATTCAAACCGAGCTGTCCGGTCCAGAGGCCGCCGGAATCACAATGGGAAGGCTCCAGGAAATCTATCCCGGCGCCCGGCGGGCTTTGTTCAAACGATATCATATCGGCGGATGCAGCAGTTGCGGATTCCTCCCGGACGAAACCTTGGCCGCTGTTTTGGCCCGGCACCAGAATCCTCCCCTAGCCGAGGTTCTCGCGCACTTGGTGGCGAGCCAGGAACAAGACGTCGCCATGGAGATGGATCCGCCAGAGGCCGCCAGCCGCATGAAACAGGGCGAAAAGGTACGATTGCTGGACATTCGCACTCGGGAGGAATGGGAAGCAACCCGGATCCCGGGCGCGGAATTTGTCAACCAAGCCTTGGTGCAGTCGTTGATGGGAGCGGAAGGTCGCCAAGGACTGCTCGTGTTCTACGATCACCTGGGCAAATCGAGCCTGGATGCCGCGGCGTACTTTTGGGGGCACGGTCATGAAAACGCGCGTTCCCTGCGAGGCGGCATTGACGCCTGGGCTTTGCAGGTGGATCCCTCCATTCCGCGCTACCGTCTCGAGGCTTCATCATGAGTTCAGAGCTTGAATCGAAAATCGCCTCGACCCTGGGGCGCCTGGAAAACATGGGCGAAATGAGCGATGCCGACGCCGTCGGCACCGTGGGTAACGCCGACTGTGGCGACATGCTGCGGGTTTGGATCAAATTCAAAGAAGAGAACGGGCGCAAAGTCATCGACCGGGCCAGTTTTCAATCGTTCGGCTGCGAAACCGCCATCGCCGCCGCCCATCTGGCCATGGCACTGATCAAGGGAAAGTCTCCCGCCGAAGCCCTGGCCCTGCAGGGAGAAGAGTTCGCAGCGGAGTTGGGACCGCTTCCGCCGACCCGCATTCATTGCACCCAACTCGTCGAAGGCGCCCTCCGTTCCGCCCTTTCCGAAGGGCAAGTGGCACCTGCAGGGGCGACCGCGCCGGCAAGAGCGGAACCCGATCCACCCATGCCTGGACTTTCCGATGCGCTGGCCCGCAACGAAACGGGGACCGGAGGCGTCAAAGTGGTTTTCCTGAAGCCCGGTGAAACAGCGTCTTAGGTTCCTCGTCCGGCCTTGACGGTCACCGACCCTCCGCGCGCGCACTCACTTGCCGTCTCTCTTCGTCGGAAACACCACATCCATCATCCTTAAAGCGGCAGTGGATCCTCGTGAAGATTTGCGAAGGCCTGGATGAGAAAGACAGGACCAAGCACGAAGCCTATCCCCTATGGATCTGGTGAGTGATTCAGAATGGTTTCCTCGCCAGGACCTCGCGAAGATTCTGGAAGGACAATTGCGATTTTAAGGTTCAACCCGTCGCAACCGACATAACGCAACTCAAACTCGTCCCGCCAAGAGTCCCAACAGGATTCCGTCGCGGAGACGCAGAGGTCGGAAATCCGACTGAGGCTCTGATATTCGCGCGAGCGGCTTGGAGTGCGGCAGCCCTCTGCCGCTTTCTAGCATGGGGTCAATATCATCGCGTCCGAAAGCGCCAGAGGGCTGCCGCACTCCAAAACCTGGCGGAACCATCACCACCCTCTCCTTCCCCAATCGGTCTGTGTAAATCCACCTTCATCTGTGGATCCACCGCCCCTCTTCTCCGCTCCTCCACGCAAAAAACCACACTCGCTTTCCCACACCTCGAGTTTCTCCGCCGGGAGATTTGCGGGCGCTCTCGCGCCGGGCCGACGCACCGGTACACCCGGTCGGAACCTGTCCCAGACTCTGTCGGATTTTCGAGTGCCCCTTTCGTTTCGTCAGGCATTCCCATTTGTCGGAGCGCGCACAGGTCGGAAGACTCCAGATTTTTCAACGACGGCGGCGGGTCGCAGGACGATTCAACCTCGCTCCGGGGCAAAAGGAGAACGACGGTGGGCTGTCCGTAACGGCTTTGCTTCATGAAACCTCCGAGGTAAGCTGCCGCCCATGATTGTCAAAACCTTTCATCACGTGCGCTTCCGACTCAACGACCTTGAGAAAACCGTCCAGTTCTACCAATCGGTGTTGGGACTGGAAGAGGTGCGCCGCAACCGGTCGCCGCGCGGTTCCGAGCTGGTTTTTCTCAAATTGCCCGGCAGCGAAACCTTGCTCGAGCTCTGCTGCTTTCCTTCCAGCGGTCCGGTTCAAGTCCAGCCCGACCTGACTCATCTGGCTTTCGAGGTGGAGAGTCTGGAGGATTTCGGACGCCATCTCGTCGGATTGGGGCTCAAGTTTTCGGACGGACCTCATTTCAAAGACAACGGCGGCGGATTCGCCTTCATTGACGCGCCGGAGGGTTATGAAGTCGAACTCATCCAACGACCAAAAACCACCCCCACTCCGTCCGTGTAGAACTTGGCTCCATTCCATGCCCGCCAATCTTAAGAGCCTTGGGCCGCTGCCATGAACATGGTCTGGAAAGCCCGGGATCGACGCTGGGAATTCCCCGGACGCACGCTGGTCATGGGAATCGTAAATGTCACGCCCGATTCCTTCTCAGACGGGGGCCGTTACTTGTCCCCCGCGAAGGCGATTGAACACGGCAAGGCTCTGGCAGCAGCGGGCGCTGATGTCCTCGATATCGGAGGGGAATCCACCCGTCCGGGCGCGGAGCCCGTCTCCGAGGAGGAGGAGAAGGGGCGCATTCTGCCCGTGATTGAGAGATTGGCGAAGGAAGTGCCGGCGGCGATTTCGGTGGACACCATGAAGGCCGGGGTGGCCAGAGCGGCGATCCACGCTGGAGCGGTGGTGGTCAACGACGTGGCGGCGGCACAGCAAGGTCCCTCCATGTGGGACGTGCTGAAGGAGACGGAGGCGGGCTATGTGTGCATGCACATGAGGGGGGATCCGCGCACCATGCAGCAGCATCCGGTTTACTCGGATATCGTCCGTGACATAAGCGCTTTTTTTGGTGAACGGTTGGCCAGTCTCGTGCGGCATGGCATCTCGGCGGAAGCCGTTGTTTTTGATCCAGGCATTGGCTTCGGCAAGACCGATGATCATAATTTGCAGTTGCTCGCAAACATGCCTGCTTTTACAAACTGGCAGCGGCCCTTGCTGCTGGGGGTATCGCGGAAGTCGTTCATGGGCAGGCTGCTTGGCCTGAAGGAAGCGGATCGGATGCCTACTTCCCTCGCCTGCGCGGTCTGGGGCGCTTTGAACGGTGCGAATATTCTCCGGGTGCACGACGCGGCGGAAACCGCGCAAGCGTTGCATTTGCTGCGGCTTATCCAAGCTCGGACCGCGAATTGAATGCTCGAAACACTGCAAAGTCTATTTCAGGCCACCTGGCGTCCCGTGGTCGAAATTCTCTTTCTCGCCGTGGGGATCTACTATGCGTTCACCTTCGTGAGAGGAACACGTGGAGCACCCATCGTGAGCGGATTTGTGCTCGTCCTGGTGGGACTCGCGGCGACCTCGAAACTGCTCGATCTCAAAGTTCTGCAATGGCTCCTGGGCAGCTTTTCGACGGTCCTGATCCTGGCGGTACTCGTGATCTTCCAGCCCGAACTCAGACGCATGCTGGCCGAATTGGGCAGCCAAAACTTCCTGCAAGCCGTGCGCGAGCAGCGGGAAAACATCGAAGTCGTCATTCGCACCGTCGAACGTCTCGCGGAGGTTCACATCGGAGCGCTGATCGCCATCGAACGTTCCATCCAACTCCACGAGGCCGTGGAGTCGGGCATTCGCATCGATTGCGAGGCAACCCCTGAAATGTTCGAGACCATTTTCTTCCCCAACAACGCCATCCACGACGGCGGGGCCATCCTCAAAGGCGACCGCATCGCGTTTGCCGCCTGCATTTTTCCCCTCACTCAAAGGCAGGATCTGAACAAGTCCCTCGGCACACGCCATCGCGCCGCCATCGGGCTGTCGGAGGAAACCGACGCGGTCGTGGTGGTGGTCTCCGAGGAGGTCGGCGCCATCTCCTACGCCTACAAAGGCCAACTCACACGCGGAGTCAGCAGCGAGGAACTTCGATCCTTCCTCACCTCCGTTCTGGTTCGCAAGAGCGGTTCGCGCAGCCTGGTTGAATCCCTCAAAGCCAGATTCGCAGGAAGTGCCCGCAACCCGGAACCGCCGGCGAAAACGAGCGAACCCTGACCTTGCTGCATCATGCCCTGGCAAGACCTCATCACGCGCAATTTTGGGTGGAAGGCCTTCAGCGTCCTGCTGGCGAGCATGATTTGGTACAACATCCATACGGACATCGATGGCGAAGTCATCCCCCGTCGAGGACCCTTGGGCCATTCCGCAGCGGAACGCTTCTCGAAGGTTCCGATCGAGATCCTGCATCCCCAAGGTGCCGCTTTACCCGTAAAGCTCTCCCCGGCTCAGGTCGATGTAGTGGTGGAAGGCCCTGTTGAAGTGCTTGAGCAACTGCAAACGCGCGAAATCCGTGTCTTTGTCCAACCCGGCAAGGACCACGCCGCGTCTTCCAGCAAAGTTCCCGTCCAAGTCTTCGTCCCGCCGGGCGTCACGGTCATTCAAATTACCCCTCAGGTCGTCACCCTTGAACGAGGGGCCAACGGTTCGCGTTAATCTCCGATCATGAGTCAGACCAAGAAAATCTTCGGCACGGACGGCGTCCGCGGCACAGCCAACATCGAGCCGGTCACCGCAGAAACAGCCCTCAAACTTGGAAGGGCGGCCGCTCACGTGTTCAAAAACCTCCACACCGAATCGCGCGGCCGCGGCAAACACAGGATCGTCATCGGCAAAGACACCCGCCTGTCGGGCTACATGCTCGAGAATGCGGTGTCCTCGGGCATTCTCTCCATGGGGGTGGACGTGCTTTTCATCGGCCCCCTCCCCACGCCGGGAGTCGCCTATGTGACGCGCAGCCTGCGCGCCGACGCCGGCATCGTCATCTCGGCTTCGCACAATCCCTACGACGACAACGGCATCAAGTTTTTCCAAGGCGACGGTTTCAAGCTCGACGACAAAGTCGAAGCGGAAGTGGAGGAACTGGTCTTCAGCGGCGAAATCGAAAACATCCGGCCCACCGCCGGTCAAATCGGCAAGGCGGTGCGCATCGACGATGCCCTGGGCCGTTATATCGAATACGCCAAAGCCTCCCTGCCCCGCGGCCTGAACCTCGAGGGCATGCGCATCGTCGTGGATTGCGCCCATGGCGCGGCTTATAAGGCCACCCCCTGCGTGCTGCGGGAACTCGGGGCCGAGGTGTTCGCCTACGGCATTCAGCCGGATGGCTTGAACATCAATCGCGATTGCGGATCGATGCACCCGGAAGCCATGTGCCAGAAGGTCTGGGAACACCGCGCCCATATCGGCATCGCGCACGACGGTGACGCCGATCGCGTGCTGCTCTGCGACGAAACCGGCCACCTCGTCGACGGCGACGACATCATGGCCATCGCCGCCCTCGACCTGCTCGCCAGCGGCGCCTTGCGCGAAAAGACACTGGTGGCCACCGTCATGAGCAATTCAGGCCTGGACCAAGCCCTCAAACAGGCAGGGGGCAAAGTCGTGCGCACCGCCGTGGGCGACAAAAACGTCATCGATGAAATGCTCCGTCACGGCTACAATTTCGGCGGAGAGCAAAGCGGCCATATCATTTTCAGCGATCACGCCTCCACCGGAGATGGCCTCGTCGCCGCCCTCCAGATTCTGCGCATCATGAAGTCCGCCGACAAACCGCTCTCGGTGCTCGGCAAGTGCTGGCGTCGCTTCCCTCAAGTCGTCACCAACGTCAAGGTGCGCGAGAAAACCCCCTTCGCGGAGTTGGACGGCGTTCTCGACCTCGTGACTCAAGCCGAAAAAACTTTGAAACCTCTGGGCGGGCGAGTGCTGCTTCGTTACTCCGGAACCGAACCGAAGGCGCGGTTGCTCGCCGAAGGTCCGGATAAGCCGGAACTCGAAAGGATCAGCCGCGGTATCATCGAGAAGATCCGCGCCCAGGTTGGAGGATGAGTTTCTCCGCAGGCAATCGCCCCACCCTCGCGGCAGGCAAACGCAGATCCTGAGCTTCCAGACGCAAACGTTCGCCAGACGCATGGCCATCGGCAAAGACCAATTGCGCCTTCTCCTCGTGCCGGAAGTGTACGGTCGGCTCGTCCTGATGGACGTAGTAGAACTCCTCCAGCAATGGACGCTCAGGAGTGGCAGGAAGCTGGAACGTATTGATCTGGGCGCTATCCGCAAATACCCCGAGCCGGGAGGGGTCCGCCACCAGACTCAAATCGATGGCAGGAGAAGCGGGCGGCGCCGAAAGATTCAAGTTGTATCCAAACCCCCAGGCCGGTCCTGAAGCCTTCAATTTGAAAGCGCTCGAGGCATAGCGCAACGAAGGACAAAGGCCTACCGTTGAGGGGGTCAAATAGGCTTGCAACGCACCCGCCGCCGGATCGAAAGCCCTTTCACCTTCCCGTCCATCTTGCAGCCAGCCGAACCAGTAAATCACCCCGTCGCGATGCTTGCCCGTCCGGTAGCGAAAGGCTCTTTGCTGGTAGTCGTCCCAATACAAAGCGCAGGCCAAGCCCAGCTGACGGAGCGAGGATAGGCATTGCGCCTGACGAGTCTGGGCACGGGCACGGCTCAGCGCTGGAAGCAACAAGGAACCCAGCGCCGAAATGACCGCGACGGTCACCATCAACTCCATGATGCTGTATCCTCGCCCTGCGGCCCGCACCCATCCCCAGACCCGTTCAATCCGAATCCTCATGCAAACCTTCTCATGAGCGAGCCTGATTCGCCAGTCGCCGCCACCGCATCAACGCACCGGCTACCAGGCCGATCGCAAGCAGGCTCGACACTCCCGGTTCGGGAATGACCGTGATGGCGTCAAGCTCCAGCTGGCCGGACAATGTTTCGATACGAACGTGGGTGGCGTAATCGACCAGGGCGGGCCGGCCCTGCGCGTCCACAGCCCACGCAAGATCGAATCCCGTGCCCCCGCCTGATCCAGCGTACCGATCGCGAATGCCAGCGAGGCTCAATCCCGCGAAATCCGCCGCGCTCAATCGGGGGTCAACCGCTTGATGAAATTCGCCTGATCCGTCCGTGGGAAACAACGAATCCAATGCAGGCGCTTTGGCGGGATCAAGGGTGAAGAAGTTCAGGCCGTCGGGGCTGACTGAAACTCTTCCCACACCCTGTCCTGCGGAAAAAAGAGAACCATCGGTAATGCCTCCGCCCGTAAAGTTCCCGTTCGTAATGGTGAACCCCGTGTTGCCGAAAACCAGGAAATCGACGCCGTGGGGATGAGCGGGGTTATTGAAGGCAGGCCTTCCCAATTCAACCGTGATCGAGCCAGTGGCACCGACGGATAAGAGCTGTGAAACCAGGAAAGGCGGTGCGAATGGGTCGACTGGGCCGCCGAAGGCGCCGGAAGTGACCCGCGAAGGCAGACCGAGAATGGAAGACGAGTTTGTGTAGCCCAGTCCAGATCCGAACTCGACGGCGAATCCGCTTCCGGGAACGTAGGCTGTCACATGAGTTGCCCAGGGCTCACTCGACCCGACGGAATTGGCGGGAGGCGAAACCACAGGCTGCGCACGAAGCACGGCGCAGCACCCGAGCACCCCCCAGGCAAAAAAACGAAACTTCCGGAGGAGTCGAAGGCGAACAGAACGGTTTGTCGTGGAACTAGTCTCTTTCATGGTCGGACACAAACAAGGTTGCGGTAAGCGAGACCAGTCCGGAATGAGGGCAATAAAAAAGCCTTCATCCCCGGGTAGATGGCGAATGAAGGCATCGAACGCCTCAGGCGACAGGCCTGAAGCCCTGGCCTCATCCTTCTCTTGGCGGAGAAGTGGATTCTTGGAAAATCCTGACGAGCAGGCGGGAGGGGATATCCTGACTCGCGGTTTCGAGCCTCATTCCCGCCTTCCCGGAATAGATCCAGTGGCATGTAGGAACTTGTAACCGCTCACAGTGGCGCAACCGTCCCCGATTCTCACGGGGTTCCCAGGCCTCCAGCCTGATAACAATCAGCACCCATGCGGCTCCGGACCGGGAAGAACATCCCCCGGGAAACGCGGGCCGCTGTCAAAGAACATCAGAGGACTACCGCAACCTGATCGGAAAGCAAAGTTATTTGTGGATTCCGACCATCATTCCCCGAATCCAACCCGGCCTCCAGAGGGCGGTCGGCAGCGAGACGCGTTCCTTGGCGCTTGTAATGGATGGTGGCGCCGTCTCCAGCAATTCCCACCTCCATCGCGCCAAGAGCATCCGATGATCCACCGGACGAAGGCGCAGATCGTCGTTGAGGATCTTGAACACCGCTTCAATCTCCGTCAGCACCCGATACGGCTCCCAGAACTTGCCCGAATCGGCCTCCGTCAAATTGGTCCGTAAAAGGTATCGACCTTCTCTCCACAGCCGTGGCCCTCGCCCGTTCCGTGGCCGATTCGTCCTGGCCACAAACCACTCAGGGAAAGACATGCAGCACACATGCGCCCGCCAAGCGGAATTTGAGATCAATGGGCTGAGGTCACGATCTGCGCATTGGACATGCGTCTGAAGTGGCGTCGGCCAGAATGGAGACTCCGCGCGGATTGGGTCAGGGAAGACGATCCCCCGGGAGGAGATCGCGGCGGCCGATGGGCGCGAGCGGAAGCGCCTGGAACGGCCCGCCCCGACAACCTGCGGATGCACCGTTGATGGATCCGGTGCGTCATTCGGAATGTCGTCATCGCCAGAAGCTCGCAGAGTTCAGGATCTGCGGGGAAAGAAAAACGGCCGGAACCCTGTCGGGCCGGCCGCTTTCACTGAAAGATTTGGCGACTACCTACTCTCGCAGAAGCTATACAACCACTACCATCGGCAATGCTGCGTTTGACGGCCGAGTTCGGAATGGGATCGGGTCGGACCGCAGCTTTATGGTCACCAAAAAATTGAATAAGAACAATTTCGTTCTCTGAAAACTATACATAGGGCGAACCGACAGAGGCTATCCACAATTTCGCCGAGTAAAATCGCCTTTGAAAAAAAGCGATCAAGCCTCACGACCGATTAGTATCAGTCCGCTAAACGCTTCGCAGCGCTTGCACGCCTGACCTATCAACCAGGTGGTCTACCTGGGGTCTTTAGGGCCTTGCGGCCGGGAAACCATATCTTGGGATGGGCTTGGCACTTAGATGCTTTCAGCGCTTATCCCTTCCGCACATGGCTACGCAGCGATGCCCCTGACGGAACAACTGCCACACCAGAAGTGCGTCATTCTCGGTCCTCTCGTACTAAAGAATGAACCCCTCAAGTTTCCTTCGCCCACAGTGGATAAGGACCGAACTGTCTCACGACGTTCTGAACCCAGCTCGCGTACCGCTTTAACCGGCGAACAGCCGGACCCTTGGGACCTTCTCCAGCCCCAGGATGCGATGAGCCGACATCGAGGTGCCAAACCGATTCGTCGATGTGAACTCTTGGAATCGATCAGCCTGTTATCCCTAGCGTACCTTTTGTCCGTTGAGCGATGGCAATTCCACATTCAACCATCGGATCACTTGGGCCTGCTTTCGCATCTGCTCGACTTGTTGGTCTTGCAGTCAACCTGGCTTCTACCCATACGCTCGACGCACAGTTGCCAACCGTGCTGAGCCAAGCTTAGCGCTCCTCCGTTACACTTTTGGAGGAAACCGCCCCAGTCAAACTGACCCGCACGCACTGTCCCCCGCCTGGCTAACAGGAATCGGGGTTAGAATCCTAATTAAAAAAGAGTGGTGTTTCACATTGCGGCTCCAGCACGACCGAAGCCATGCCTTCAAAGCCTCCCACCTACGCTAAGCATCCTTAATCAGAACACAATACGAGCTTACAGTAAAGGTGCATAGGGTCTTTCCGTCCTACTGCGGGCATGCGGCATCTTCACCGCAGCTACAATTTCGCCGAGATCCTCTCCGAGACAGTCGTTCAGTCGTTACACGATTCGTGCAGGTCGGAACTTACCCGACAAGGAATTTCGCTACCTTAGGACCGTTATAGTTACGGCCGACATTCACGGGGACTTAGGTTCGAAGCTTCGCCTTGCGGCTAACCTCTTGCCTTGATCTTTCCGCATTGGTCACGTGTCACACCCTATACGTCGTCTTGACGACTTTGCAGAGTGCTGTGTTTTTGTTAAACAGTCGCTAAACGCAATTTACTGCGGCTCCACTTGCGTGGAGCACCCCTTTTCCCGAAGTTACGGGGCTAATTTGCCGAGTTCCTTAGAGAGGTTTCTCTCGCGCGCCTTAGTCTATTCGACTCACCCACCTGTGTCGGTTTACGGTACGGGCGGCCTGGGGAACAACCGCGGCCTTTTCTAGGCAGATTGTCCGGTGGTACGCTTCGGGTCGCCCCTAAGCTCTGTCTTTCAATGACTTGGCCACTTTTCTCTCTGCGTCAGCCACGGCCTTAACCCAAGCCGGCGCGGGAATATTAACCCGCTGTGCATCGGCTACGCCTTACGGCCTCACCTTAGCTCCCGGCTAACCCTGGGAGGACGAACCTGCCCCAGGAAACCTTAGGTTTACGGCGACCAGAATTCTCATCTGGTTTATCGCTACTCATGTCTGCATTCTCACTAATCAGCGCTCCACCGTCCGTTTCCGTCGGGCTTCGCTGCACTGATTACGCTCTCCTACCACGCTGGCGCTCCAAAGAGCTCCAGCATCCATAGCTTCGGTATGCGGTTTGATCGCCAATCATTTTCGGCGCGACATCGCTCGATGAGTCAGCTATTACGCACTGTTTAAATGGTGGCTGCCTCTAAGCCAACATCCTCACTGTCTAAGCAACGTCACATCCTTTCCACTTAACCACATTTAGGCACCTTAGCTGATGGTCAGGGCTGTTGCCCTCTCGGCTACGAAGCTTATCCCTCGCAGCCTGACTGCCGGGGTAATGTTTTCCAGGGCATTCGGAGTTTGATTGGTTTTGGCATCCTGGTGGGGACCCTAAGCCATCCAGTGCTCTACCTCCCTGGAGTACTTTCCCGACGCTAGCCCTCAAGCTATTTCGGAGAGAACCAGCTATCACGGGGTTTGATTAGTCTTTCGCTCCTACTCTCAAGTCATCTCAGGATTTTTCAACATCCACGAGTTCGGTCCTTCACCTGGTGTTACCCAGGCTTCAACCTGCTCAAGAGTAGATCACCTCCGCTTCGGGTCTATTGCCAGCGACTTGGCGCACCATTCGTACTCGGTTTCCCTTCGCCTTCACCCCAGAGGGGCTTAAGCTGGCCACTGACAATAACTCGCAGACTCATTATGCAAAAGGCAAGCAGTCACCCTTGCGGGCTCCTACACATTGTATGCAATCGGTTTCAGTAACTATTTCACTCCCCTAGCCGGGGTTCTTTTCACCTTTCCCTCGCGGTACTAGTTCACTATCGGTTGCCAAGGAGTATTTAGCCTTATCCGGTGGTCCGGACGGATTCATGCGGAGTTTCACGTGCACCGCATTACTTGGGATACCTCTAGGGGGCCTCGCGCTTCGCTCACCCGGCTGTCACGGTCTATGGCCGGCCTTTCCAGGCCGTTAAGCTCACGTCTGACCTCCCACGTCAAGGTCCCGCAACCCCGGAAGGACAAGTCCCTCCGGTTTAGGCTGTTCCGCTTTCGCTCGCCACTACTGACGGAATCGCTTCGTTTTCTTTTCCTGGGGTTACTGAGATGTTTCACTTCACCCCGTTTCGCCTCGCCGGACTATGAATTCATCCGGTCGATAACCGCCCGTTACGACGGCTGGGTTGTCCCATTCGGAGATCCACGGATCAACGCCTGCTTGCGGCTTCCCGTGGCTTATCGCAACTTGCTACGTCCTTCATCGCCTCTTGGCACCAAGGCATCCACCGTTTGCACTTAGTAGCTTGATCACAAAGTTAACCATTGTTTCCAATGGAACTCAGCGAACTGTAGATTTTATGCCTCTATCTATTCTTTCCCTATGTATAGTTGTCAAAGAACGTCAAGGCCCGGCCTGAACCGGGCCCTAAATCCTGCTGAATCGCGTGCATGGTGGGCCTGACTGGACTTGAACCAGTGACCCTGCGCTTATCAAGCGCATGCTCTAACCAACTGAGCTACAGGCCCCCACGAATCTATTGCCGCCAGACTTTGATCTGATCGGAGATGGTGGAGCTGAGGAGATTCGAACTCCTGACCTATAGCTTGCAAAGCTACCGCTCTACCAACTGAGCTACAGCCCCAAATTCGATGGGTTTCCTCGGTGGACGGCAGCCCCGAAGCGCGATTTTGATTTGTTCAAAGAACGCATTGAAAACCGAGTAGTGCGACAAGCGAGCCCAACAACCTTGCGGTTGTCCGACCTTGAACCGGACTTTCATCCGGTTCTGTGTCTCCTTAGAAAGGAGGTGATCCAGCCGCAGGTTCCCCTACGGCTACCTTGTTACGACTTCATCCCAATCACCAGCCATACCTTCGGCACCTTTTGAGGGGCGACTTCGGGTACAACCGGCTTTCATGATGTGACGGGCGGTGTGTACAAGGCCTGGGAACGTATTCACGGCGCCGTAGCTGATGCGCCATTACTAGCGATTCCAGCTTCATGTTGGCGAGTTGCAGCCAACAATCTGAACTGAGCCCGGTTTTTGGGGATTTGCTCCACCTCACGGTCTTGCTTCCCTTTGTGCCGGGCATTGTAGTACGTGTGCAGCCCTGGCCGTAAGGGCCATACTGACTTGACGTCATCCCCACCTTCCTCCTCGTTTAAGCGAGGCAGTCTGTCCAGAGTGCTCCGAACTCTCGTTCGGGTGGCAACAGGACACAAGGGTTGCGCTCGTTGCGGGACTTAACCCAACATCTCACGACACGAGCTGACGACAGCCATGCAGCACCTGTGCAAGCTGGTATTGCTACCTCGTCCCGCTTTCACGGTTCTACTACTTGCATGTCAAGGCCAGGTAAGGTTCTTCGCGTTGCATCGAATTAAGCCACATACTCCACCGCTTGTGCAGGCCCCCGTCAATTTCTTTGAGTTTTAATCTTGCGACCGTACTTCCCAGGCGGCGCATTTAACGCGTTAGCTTCGCCACGAACGGGGTCGATTCCGCTCACAGCAAATGCGCACCGTTTACGGCTAGGACTACCAGGGTATCTAATCCTGTTTGCTCCCCTAGCTTTCGTGCCTCAGTGTCAGGAGTCGTCCAGAGACCCGCCTTCGCCACTGGTGTTCCTCTCGATATCTACGCATTTCACTGCTACACCGAGAATTCCAGTCTCCCCTCCGACCCTCTAGCCTGATAGTATCCAATGCCATTTCCGAGTTGAGCTCGGAGATTTCACATCGGACTTACCCGGCCACCTACGCACCCTTTACGCCCAGTGAATCCGAACAACGCTTGGGACCTCTGTATTACCGCGGCTGCTGGCACAGAGTTAGCCGTCCCTTCCTCTTTCGCTACGATCAGCTTCTCATCTTTTAAATAAGAAGGTTTGGTCACGAATGACAGGGGTTTACGGGCCGAAGCCATTCATCCCCCACGCGGCGTCGCTCCTTCAGGCTTTCGCCCATTGAGAAAAATTCTCGACTGCTGCCACCCGTAGGTGTCTGGACCGTGTCTCAGTTCCAGTGTGGCTGGTCGTCCTCTCAGACCAGCTACCCGTCTTAGCCTTGGTGAGCCGTTACCTCACCAACTAGCTGATAGGCCGCGGGCTTATCGAGAAGCGTCAGGCCTTGCGGTCCCCAACTTCAGCTGCAGGAGGATGCCCCCCCGCAGCCACATCCGGTATTAGCTCGCCTTTCAGCGAGTTGTCCCGGACTTCACGGCAAATTACCCACGTGTTACGCACCCTTGCGCCACGCCGACTACGAAATATTGCTACTCCGCAATCAGCGTTCGACTTGCATGTCTTATCCACGCCGCCAGCGTTCGTTCTGAGCCAGAATCAAACTCTCCGTAATTAAAACGTTAGCTTGATTCATGCCTGGCTTTCGCCAAGCAACTGCAATTACTAAAACTCTTTGGTTGATTGATTGCTAACAACATCAACCAAAGGGGCTCTAACTTATCGCACTATTCGATTTTCAATGAACTGGGGGTCTTTCGACCCAAAAATTTTCCCGTTTAGGGGATAAAAGTTCGTGGCGCCAACAATGATCAATCAGCGCCAACGTCAGTTTATTTAACCGCGCCAAAATTATCGACTAATTCCGCACTGTCAACGGCTTTTTAATCTTTTTTTCGCCGAGTTTAGTCCGCCAACTTCCGTCCTGTTAAAGAGCGGCGAAAAACTAGCAAAGCCCGTCAGACGGGCAAGAGTTTTTTTTGAAATTACGTCCAATGAATTGCAAGTATCTCTGTACAATTCGTTTACGTTTACTCTTTTAAGGGTCAATATCTCAACTTTCGGCAAGAGGATTCGTAAATAGGACGCGTTCCCCCGATAAGACTCATCCCGCCGGGTCGGGTCGAAAAGCACCACCACTATCCGATGCAACCCCTTGGACCGCATCGCTCTAACGGACAACAGCACCTCGTTCATCACACCCAGTTTGTTCTGGGCAACCACAACACATGTACCGTCCAGGCGTTGGGCCAGATCCAAGACACACTCATTCTTGTTGAACGGAACCATCACACCACCAACACCTTCCACAACTAGATAATCGACCCCCGCCCCACTCCTTTTCACCGCATCCAGGATTTCCGTCACCGCCAGCGTTCTCCCTTCCACGCATGCCGCCACCCAAGGTGCTGCCGGCAATGAAAAGAACAAGGGATTGATGTCGTCAATCGAGACCTGCCTCCCTTGCTGCCGCATCAACCGGTTGGGGTCGGATCGTCCCCCGGTGCTTACGGGCTTCAATAACCGGTAACGGGCCCCCATCGACTTCAAATACGCACCCAGCATCAGAACAAGGACCGTTTTCCCGACTCCCGTCCCTGTCCCCGTCACGAATAAGACACCCGGTCCGTTCCCCGCGTCCTTCATCATCACTCCCAATGCATGTATAATGTTTGAATATCCCGAGCGTTCATGCGCCGTAGCAACGCGATAAACCGGCGATGATAGCCATTGATCTCGGCGTCCACATGGACTTCAAAGGTGAAGCTTCGAACCGTGCAGAACTGCCCGAAGACTCCCGCCAACTGAGGCGAGAATCCCGGCACGCCCGCAACTTCGGACGGACTGGCAAACGGTGTGTCGTCCAGCGTCCCCTCCGCACCGTCGTAGCCGGAGCGCGCCTGCACGATGGCGCCCGCCATGTGCGCGTCCACTCCGGGAATCAATTGCAGCACCGCCGCCGAGGCTGTGTTCAAATTGATCTGCCGGGCGCCGACCGCGCTGAACAAATCGACCAGGCCCACCGGCATGGCCGCCACCCCGTACCCCTGAAGTCCAAAACCTGGATTTCGCGACGTCACACCCGTTCGCGCCGAGCGTCCGCCGGTCGGAGGTGGAAGGGCTTGCTGGAACGGGGCCGCGGCCGCGAGTGCCCCCAGCCCGCCCGCCAAACGGTTCGTCGCTTGCGGCCCCCAAAAAATCTCAGGAGTCACCCCTTTGACCAACAGGAGTTCCGTCAAATCCCCGATGGGCCCGTTCTTCGCAACGTAAGGAGGACTCAAGCTAAGATAGTAATCGGATTCCGCGCCCGCCATGGATTGGCTATCATCCCTGTCTCTCCAGTCCTTGATGGAGTCCACGATCATGGAGAAGGTCGACGCATCGACACCGATCAACGTTAAAGCCTGTTGGATGACGGCGTCATTGGCGGAATTGATGTTGAGCTTGCGTTCGGCATCGATGATCTTGATGGAGAAAGTGCCGTCGCCCACCACGTTATTCTCCAAGGATATTTCCGCCAGGAGATCGTTGGTATTGCCGGGACCACCGGCCCACTTTTGCTTCAACGAATCGAACGGTTCCGGTATGCTTGACTGCTGGGAGAGAACGTAACGAGCCAACTCCACGCCCGAACGTCCGAGCCACTGCAAATCCGTGTCCAGGGCGGTATTCTTGGCCAGTTTCGTTTCAACCTTCATGGAGAAGGCAAATCCTCCCGCCAGGACACTGAGGACCAGCACCATGATCATCACGATCAAGAGGGCGATCCCCGCTTCCTGTCTCGAACCATGCAAGCCTTGTTGATTCATGGATTTCCGTCGGCCCATTCGAGGCATTGGTTGCAGCAAGTCCACACGGAGTTCCATTAGCGCAATGGAGCCCCCCCGGATGGAGGGGGCAGCTGGGGGTTGCGTCCGGGAGGCTGATTCAAGATGTTGGACCGCGTATTCAGCGGTCCACCCACTGCCGTTCCCATTTGAAACTCCACCGGGATCGCCATCGCGGCCAGCGCCACGTCCCGCGTGAAGATTTCGCGCGGCCGGGAGAAGTGCTGATTGGCACGTCCGAATCCGAGTGTCACCCGCACCATTTTAGGCAGTTGATTGGTCAGGAACCAATCTTTGACCCATTCGCCGCGGTTGGCTTCCCAGAATTCAAGCGTGAACAGGTTCACGTCAGGAGCCAGGGGAAGCGAGTAGGAAAGGTCCTGAGCGGAGTTCGTCGCGATCAGGACAGGACGCTGGCGCATCATCAACTGATTGACGCCATCCGAACTGGCTTCGATCGAGAATTCGACACGCCGGACATTTTGCCCCCCGAAATAGCCGCTCCCCGGAAAAGATTCAGGCAACCGCGCCGCCAGGCTCACGAACGCGAAGTCCTTCGTGGTATCCGCGAAGAACGCGTAATGCTTCGCGTTCTCCACATAAAGCTGGGCTGAAACGAACGCGTCCTCCACGCAGCGCATGGCGATCCGCGCCCGCTGGGCTTCGATGGCGGCATCCTGGGCGATGCGCGTGCCCCGGAGGATTGAGGACCAACTGGCGTAGATCGCCACCATGATCATGCCGAAGATTCCGATGGCCATCATGATCTCCACCAGCGTGAAGGCGGAACCTCGGCGCCCGATACGGTTCGGAGGAAACAACTTCATCGTCTGCCTACCCCCAATCCTCTCGGCGTGGATTCTGGACGATAGAGCCAGAAACTCATGCGTGTTTCGACCGGCTTTTTCTCCTGCACCCAGAACACGCTCAAATCCACCTGGAACAAACCGTTGGTCGCAATCATGCGGGTGGTTCGAGACCAGGTGTAGTCGCGATGCATGTCGCCGAAGTTACCGCTTTCCATGCCCTCCTCCAAACGATTGGTGAGCACGAGTTCGGAGGCCAAACTCCCGATATCCACGTTTTCCTGCTGGAGCGCTCGCGCCTGGCGCAAGCAACGCGAGGTCAGTTCGAGGATTGAAAACACGGCAATGAAGAAAATCGCGATGGCGATCATCACCTCGATCAGGGTGAACGCCTCCTGCCCGCGCAAGTGCGACCTGCGCGCGGGTGGTCCTTGGCGGAGAAGTCTCATTGCATGACGTCCATGGTGGCAATGCCGGTCACGACTTCGAGGGAGATTTTGCGAACCTCTCCATCCTCGGATCTCAACACGATCGTGAACTCGTCGCTGGTTCCATTCGGGTGGAAACGCACACGCGCCTCGCCCGCGTCCATGTGATCCACAAAATTGATATCCAGCAATTCCACCGCGACGTTCTCGGGCAATCGGGCGGAGAATGAGGGGGCAGCCGGTCCGCGAGCCTCCGTATTGTCGCGAAGATTGACGGTCAGTTCATTCATGGATCGGGGCCGGGAATCGGGAACCATTTGGATGCTCAAGGTTCCGTCTTCCGCGCGGATGACAAAGTCGGCGGCGACGCCTTGCAGAATGGCTTGGGCGCGCGCTTGGACACACCCTTCCAAGAGGTCGGCACAGGCCTTCCGGATGCCCTCCTGGCGCAAGGATTTGTAGATGGCCGGCATCCCCATGGCGAGTACGACAGCCATAATCCCGATGGCCACCATGATCTCGATGAGCGTGAATGCGCTCCGCCCCCATTCCTTGTCGAAGCCACGACCGTGGGATCGGGTCCAAAGGAACGGTTGATGAGCGCCGGCATTCACGGGGTTCTGCCTATTTCGATTGGATGCTGGAGGTGATGGCAAACATGGCCGAAAGGACGCTCAAGAGCAATCCACCCACCCCCAAAGCCATGACGATGATGAGGGCGGGTTCAATCAGGTTGGTCATCACGCCGAGGGCACGATCCAGCTCGCTCTCGTACGTTTCGGCCACATTTTGAAGGGCACCCGGGACGTCCCCTGTCTCCTCGCCAATTTTCAACAAGTCGATCATGAGCTGGGGGAACAAGCGACTCTGGGCCAGGGGCTGGGCGATGGTCTTGCCGTCGGTGACCTGCTCGCGTGTCTTTGCGATGGCCTCTCTCAAGAGGACGTTGGGCATGATTTGCTCGGTGATGCGAAGCGCCGTGAGGACGGGAACGCCATTGTGCAAGAGGGTGGAAAGAGTGCGGGCGAATTGCCCAAAGAGATTGAGCCGAAACACTTTGCCAACTACAGGAGCTTGCAGCTTCCACGCATCAAGGGCTCGACGACCGCGCACGGTGCCACGAAAGCGCATAAAGAGAACCCACAGGCAAATCCCGACCAGCAGCATTAACCACCAGTAGTTGCCAAAGACATGGCTGATGGAGATGAGCACCTGAGTCGATGCCGGCAACGGCACCTTCATGCCTTCGAAAATCGAAAGGAATCGAGGCAGCATGAAGCTCATGAAGAAGATGACAATGGCCAGACCGACGCAGGCCACGACGGCTGGATAAATCATGGCGGAGGAAAATTTGGATTGAACTTCCGCAAATCGTTCGAAATGGGAAGCCAATCGACGCAGCACGTCTTGAAGTGCCCCGCTCTGTTCCCCTGCCCGCACCATGTTGACGTAAATATCCGAGAAAATCACGGGCTGCTTGGCCATGGCATCGGACAAGCCCCGCCCTTCCATCACATCCTGCTTCAACTGCTTGCTCACGTCGGAGGGGATACCCTTGGACTCGAGATGCGTCATGCTGTTCAGGGCAACCGTCAACGGCATGCCCGAGTGAAGCAAATTGGCGAGTTGACGAGTGAAGGTGGCCAATTCCTGAAGCTTGGGTCGCCGAGGCTTGTTCACCCACGCCCTCAAAGTCGGGGGAAGAAGCTCGGATCCAGAACCTCGAGACCCCCGTTCCTTGGGTTTATCCGACTTCGAGGCGGCAGACTTAGAAGCTTCAACTGCAACAGGAAAGAGTCCCAAACGTTCGATCTGGCTCAATGCCAGAGCACGATCCGGAACATCGAGGACTCCGGTCACAATTTCTCCATTTCGTTTGCGGGCGCGGTAAGAAAAGGCGGGCATGGCTAAATCCTCATTGTTAAACGCCTTCCTAGACAAAAAGTTGCGAAAAACCCAACAGCGGAAGCGCCCCATCCGAGACATTGTGTCTCACGATTTTCCATGAACCGTCTCCATAATAAATCAATAACTGGGATGATTGCGAAAGTCATTCGATCGAGGATAATGCGTTCGTCCCAGTTATGAGTGCTTGCGAAGCGCGGGGTGCGCAATGAGCAGACCAAGGAGGTGACGCTCCGCATCCAAGCTGTTAACGGGATACCGCCGTCTTCAGGGGGGTTCAAAGGAGGCCCTGGAGGCGGCCTTTTTATTTGCCATCCCCAGAATTCCTCTCCCCGCGTGAAGTGTTGCACCTTGCCTGGCCCCAATGCCTTTAGAGCCTGTTTGGAAATTGGGCGGGTCCTGCGGCGAGAGATTTTGGCGGCGGCCAAGGCGGCGAGGCCGGAGCATCCGCAAAGCGGGCTGTAACGGCCAAGCCAACGCAGGCCGCCGGCAAAAGATCCGCCGCCCGAAGGGTTTTCGCGGAAAAGGCCCGCTGGCTTCGTTGCTCGTCGGTCACCGGGCGCTGGCGGCCATGCTCCCTCCTCGTGCCTCGCCATCGGGCCTTTTCCGCGAAAACAGGACCCCACCCAATTTCCAAACACGCTCTTAAGAATTTCCACGCTGAGAACGTCGGTGGATCCGGAAGAATTTGACTTTCACCATAAGTTGCTCTGAATCAATAAGATGGGAATTGATGATAAAAGGGTATCCAATCGAAGTTTCATTCGAGACTGTTTTCGACGAGGTCATTCCCAAGGAAGTGAACGAAACCATCTTAGAAGCTCGCGCTCCGGCCAAGCGGTGGCCTCTTCTGGTAACCTCACGCCACGTGGTCCAGGCGATGGTGGTCCCGAACCTGTACACTACGGCCGCGGCACGCTTTCTCTGGCGCTGGAGATGGTCACGAGATGCGAGGTCAGTGCGGGCGAGGATGAAGGCGGCGCGGGTAGACCAGGTGGCACGGCTGAGGATCAGTTTTGCCAAGACGCCTGCCTTCATGGCTCCCTCGTGCCGCCGAGGCATGCTGAGCCAGGCAGAGATCCAGGAGATGATGAGGCGAACGAACTGCAAGAGCGGTGGGGTGATCCCGGAGCATCGGCAACGATCCTGTCCGCGCGCGAGGCCCCAACCGGTGAGCAGTAGGACTCGACTCGCCCATCATTCCTATCAAACAGGCCCCACCGAAAACGAAATCAGCCCGGCAACTCGATCCCATTCTTACAGGCGTTGGCCCTAAAGTGGCGGAAGGGAGAGATCCCACTTGAAGAACTCCGAGCTCGTTCACTCGCCGGCATCGTGAATGGCTCCGCTTTGCGCCGCAACCGCTTACCCTTCATGGTTGAGCCGCGGTCGCATTCAATGAGTCCCTCCGGAGATGTTTAACGCAACCACTCCTCCGATGATGGCAAGCAGCCCTACGACCTTGAGGACGCTGATCGGCTCTCGAAAGTAGAGGACTCCCAACGTCGCTATCAACGCCGTGCCAACGCCGCTCCAGATGGCGTAGGCAACGCTGACATCCACCTTTTTGAGAGTCAAAGTGAGGAAATAAAAGCAAACCCCGTAGAACAGCCACATCAGCACCGAAGGGGTGAACTTGGTAAAACCAGCCGAGAGTTTCATGCAGGTCGTGCCTGCCACTTCGGCGAGAATAGCGAGTGTGAGGTAAAGCCAGTGCATGTCGTAAAGCCGCCTAAAGCATCAGGTCACCGACAGACGCCGGAATCGGGCCACTGCAGCAAATCCAACGTCCGAAGCCTCCAACGACTCCGAAATCGCGGCGGGCGTGGCGGTTCCCTTGGAGTGCCTGGTTCGGGGAGATCCGCCGAACCCGTGGCGGGCCAGAACGATTGCCATGGTCAGATAAGGAGATGATGAGGATGGGCTCGACCAACGGACCAGGAACCATCCTCTCCAACGAAAATGATGCGACGCGGCAACACCGCGACAAAATCGGAATGCAGCACTGGCAGTGCCCGACCCTCTGCCAGACGAATCCAACCGCGATCAAACAGTAGCGTCTGCAATGCTTGACGAATTCCCTCGACGCCCATGTACGGACGCTAGGCCAAGCCGGAGACTGCTTCAAGCACAGAGTCTTGGCACCCAAAGCCTGAGATCTCTGCGCCCACGCAACTCGCCCCTCCGCCTTCTGCGTCCTTCGCGGCCTTTCCGTGAGGGAAAGCAAGATGCCTCTCCCCAAGTCCCCGACGTGTGCAAAGGAAATCAAGGCACTTTCCAATCGGCACACCTGGAAATAATTCGAAACCTCTGTCCCGGAGGAACTGAGGGTGTCAGCGGTCGAATTGATTGACCCGCCTTTGGTCGAAATGGCTGACCCACCCTGGCCGACATGTTTCCTTTAAATCACTCCCTTATCACGTTGTTGCGGAATGATTTAAAGAAAACATGTCTCTTTTTGCGAGAATGAGCGACGGGTCAATCATTTCGACCCCGGACGGGTCAATTTGATTCGACCGCTGGCACTGAGGGTATTACATCACAAGAGTCCTGCTTCTATTCAGAGTTTATGGTCGTATCGAGGAGAGTCCCTTAAAGACACGAGCCATATTTCTCAAAGTGTGACTCAAAGTATAACTTTCGATGACAAGTAGATGAGCTGCCTGCCCCATTTGCTCTCTCAGCGTACTGTCGCCAGCCAGCCGCAGGACTGCTTGAGCCACTTTGTCCGGGGATGACGGAGGAACAACGAGTCCGGTTTTTCCATCCAGGCACACTTCCGGAAGGCCTCCGATGCTCGTTGTAATAAGCGGCTTCTTGAGGAAAGCGGCTTGAAGAGAGGCTTGAGAGATCCCTTCGTGCGCCGTGCTCAGAAGTGCAAACATGTCGATGGCGGCGAGGGCGGCCCTTGGATTGTCCAAATGCCCCGTGAAGATGAAGGGAAGATCAGGGTCAACCAAAGGCCTATACTGTTCGATGTAACCGCCACCCACGACAACCCACTTCAATCTGGGGTCATGACGAAGACTTTTGGCCGCGGCGATGAGGTCTTGTATCCCTTTCCAGGATCGAACGACACAGACAGACCCAATCAGTATTTCATCTGGCTTTACATGGATCGAACTACGGAATTCTCGCGCCTCTTCTTGAGGGACTTCAAAAGGTTCAACCCCTGTTGGAATGCACTGGATTCGGCTGAGCGGAAGGTGGGCTTTTTGCTCGATCTCCGGGATGATACACGATGAGGTGGTTACAACATAATCTGCCAAACCATTATAAAGCAGTCGAGCGTTGAGCCCCCCTCGAATGGGTGTCGATAGATGCCTTGTTCGCACAACGGATCGTCCCATGATTCTTGCAGCGATGCCTCCCAACCAGGCATCGAACGAGCTATGCGTGTTAACCACATCGATCCTCCCCTTTTTGATGATAGTGCATAGCTGCCACAGTGCCTTGAGCGCTTGGGATCGTTTGAAATCGATTTCAAACACTTCGAACCCTTCTTTGCGGGCATACTCTACGAGTTTGCCGCCCTGCACGACAGCGAGTGTGATTTGGAAGCCTTCTTTTCTAAGCCCTAAACACTCCTTGAGAATGCGGATTTCCTGACCGCCCCAGCCATTTGAGCTCTCAGTGTGTAAAATATGCATGGACATGCGCTACCATTCTGTTGCGGACCGAAGAGAGCAAAGGTTCTTTAAGCGATTTTCATTTTGATCCGTTGATACCTGTCTATAGATTGCCGATCTATTGTATAACGTGAAGGAAAGCGGCTGGCATGGTAACTGTTAACGCCGGGATTCACAATCGAAAACTGGTAAAGCTTATCGCCGCCGTGTTCCAATAGCATCCTCATCGGGACATTTTACAAAGTGCCGCAACTCGAGGTTACCACGGATGCCGTGGCGCTTCAGGTTGAACGAGGGATTAGACCTGAGCGCAACCACGCTAACACCTCGGCTTCGGGCGGATTGAGCTGAGGCACACGCTGGAATTCGACTTTGCGACCAGCATACAGGGCGCAGACCGCCTGATGAGCGTTCAGCGACATGGGCCCGTCTCGCGTGTAGTACTCGGTCGCCCAGGCCAGGAGAAACTGGAGGTTGGCGTCCTGCATTGGCTTGGAGGGGTACTTGTGCGGTTCCCAGGGACGGTTCAGGCAGTTTTCGATGCAGCTCTGAAGCCCAGGATTCAGGAAGATGAGAAACGGCTCAAAGCGCAACGCCACTTCGATCAAGGTGCCGTAGCAGCCTCAGACATCCTGACCTCATGCGGGGAAAGATTGGGTGGAGTGGAATGGAATTGAGACCAAGAGGGACATTTTCGACTTTCAAGGATGGGGGTGGTGGCGGTGAATAGGTGAATGCCGCAAGTTCAATGACCGATGTTTCCTGCCGGGTCTGTGGAGCTCAACCGCGATCTGGCGTGTCGAACGGAAGGAGACAAAGTGGTCTA